>NZ_ALVC01000090.1:0-1959 GCF_000293195.2 Sphingomonas sp. LH128 | reverse complement strand
CAGCCTGAGCGGGATTGGGAGGTTTACCCCATACCCCGCTCAGGCTGAGCTTGTCGAAGGGTCCAGCACGCCCTGCCGATTGCGCACGAAAAAGCGCGCCGCCTTACAGCAGCGCGCTTTTTTCATCACCATCGGCTTGTCTGATCAGCCCAGCAGCTTCTTCGCGATCGCGCGCACATCGTCGCGCATGTCGGGACGATCGAGCGCGATCGCCAGCGTCGCTTCCACGAAGCCGACCTTCGAACCGCAGTCGAAACGGCGGCCGTTGAAGGTCACCGCATGAAACGGCTGCTGGCCGATCAGCTTGGCCATCGAATCGGTCAGCTGAATCTCGCCACCCGCGCCCTTCCCCTGCGTTTCAAGCAGACCCATCACTTCAGGCTGGAGGATATAGCGGCCCGAGACGATCTTGTTCGAAGGCGCCTCGTCCACCTTGGGCTTCTCGACCAGACCCTTGACCTCGGTGAGATTGCCCCGGCTCTCGCCGGGCGCGATCACGCCGTAGCTCGACACTTCCTCATGCGGCACTTCCAGCACCGAGACGAGGTTGCCGCCCACTTCGTTATAGGCCTCGATCATCTGCGCCATGCAGCCGGGCGTGCCGTACATCAGTTCGTCGGGCAGGAAGATCGCGAAAGGCTCATCCCCCACGACGGCGCGGGCGCACCATACCGCGTGGCCGAGGCCCAGCGGCACCTGCTGACGCACGGTGACGAGGTTGCCGGGCTGGATGCGGGTCGGCTCAAGCGGGTCGAGCGACTTGCCGCGCCCGGTCATCGTCGCTTCGAGTTCGTAAGCGGTATCGAAATGTTCGACGATCGCGGTCTTGCCACGGCCCGTCACGAAGACGAATTCCTCGATTCCGGCTTCGCGCGCCTCATCGACGGCGTATTGGATCAGAGGTCGATCGACGACCGGAAGAAGTTCCTTCGGAATCGCCTTGGTGGCGGGCAGGAAACGGGTGCCGAGACCGGCGACGGGAAAGACGGCTTTTCGGACCGGCTTGCGAAAGTTCGAGTCACTCATGGGTCTGGATAATGCCTCGCTCATGTTGCGGTTGCGTTTAAAGCCCGGAAATAGTCTTAGCGCAACAACCCCATGTTAATCTTACCGAACCCTTAATCCGCCGCGAAATTGCATCCGATCCCGTTGAAGCACGCGCGTTTGGCGCTAAAGGACGGTGATGGACAAGATCATCATCGAGGGCGGCAAGCGCCTTTCCGGCACCATTCCCGTTTCCGGCGCCAAGAACGCCGCGCTCACGCTGCTGCCCTGCGCGCTGCTGACCGAAGAACCGCTGACGCTGCGCAATCTGCCGCGTCTGGCGGATATCGACGGTTTCCAGCACCTGATGAACCAGTTCGGCGTCTCCACCGCGATCGCGGGCAGCCGTCCGGAAGACTTCGGCCGCGTCATGACCCTGCAGGGCACGCGCATCACCAGTTCGGTCGCGCCTTACGACCTCGTGCGCAAGATGCGCGCCTCGATCCTCGTCCTTGGACCGATGCTGGCGCGCATGGGCGAGGCGACCGTGTCGCTGCCCGGGGGCTGCGCCATCGGCAACCGCCCGATCGACCTGCACCTCAAGGTCATGGAAGCGCTGGGCGCGACGATCGAACTGGCCGCCGGTTACGTGCGCGCCATCGCCCCTGACGGTGGCCTGCCGGGCGGGCGCTACTCGTTCCCTGTCGTTTCCGTCGGCGCCACCGAGAACGCGCTGATGACCGCCGTGCTGTGCAAGGGCAAGTCCACCCTGCACAATGCCGCGCGCGAGCCCGAGATCGTCGATCTGTGCAACCTGCTCGTCGCGATGGGCGCGCAGATCGAGGGTATCGGCACGAGCGACCTCACCATCCACGGCGTCGACCGCCTCCACGGCGCGACCTACATGGTCATGCCCGACCGCATCGAGGCCGGCTCCTACGCCTGCGCCGCCGCCATCACCGGCGGGGGGGGGGG
>NZ_ALVC01000089.1:0-34034 GCF_000293195.2 Sphingomonas sp. LH128 | reverse complement strand
GGGACGCGGGGTTTTGTTTTCCGTGAAGCTCTGGCGAGCGGCCGGGTAACTCACGGTGCAGCCCGGCTCGACCTGTATTCCATCGGAAAGTCCCATGTGGCCGTCGTTAGGGTTCGCATCGTTATCGGCCGAAGGCTATCCGGGATGGCCGTCCCAAGTCCTGCCGTGTGTCGCAGGAACGTATGGACGGCGTTTCCGGTAGCGCAGAGACAGTCCGGGTCTTCGATGGGCGCGTGGTTTGCACAGCTGCGGCTTGAAACCGCATCCCGGCCCACGACGCCGACCCGATACACCTCTCCAGCGTGATCATCGCCGGATCGGATGCTGGGCCATATAACCTATTTGGCTATAAATGTCAACCTGCCTCATCCGATCATCGCCTCCACTTCCTCGCGGATGATCTTGCCGCTGGCGCTGCGAGGGAAGGCTTCCATCGCGATGAAGCGTACCGCCTTGGGCCGCTTGTATCCGGCCAGCGCATCGCGGCACATCTGCATCACCACCTGCTCGTCAAGCGAGGGATCGTTGCGCGCGATCACCGCCACCGGCACTTCGCCCCATTGCGGGTCCGGGCGGCGCACGACGATGGCATCGTTGACCCGCGCATCGGCGAACAGCACGCGCTCGATCTCGGCCGGGTAGATGTTCTCGCCGCCCGACTTGATCAGGTACTTCGAGCGGCCGACGAAGTCGTAGCCCGAAGGCGTCCGGCGGAACAGGTCGCCCATGTGGAACCAGCCTCCGGCGAAGCACTCGGCATTGGTGGCCTCGGCGTTCCAGTAGCCGCTGAACAGCGTCGGCCCGCGCACGCAGGCCTCGCCGGTCGCGCCGTCGAGCACCTCGTTGCCGTCCGCACCCAGCAGGCGCAAGTCGCACAGCAGGCTCAGCCGCTTGGGGAAAGCCGAAGGCATCGTGCCGACCGGGATGAGATCGGCCGAAAGCGGCGGCATCCCCGTCTCGGTCGCACCGAAGGAGTTGAGGTAAGGCGCGCCCAGCGCACGGGTGATCGCCGCGATCGTGGCGGAGGGGACGAGGTCCGCCATGCAGCCCGCCGCCTTGACCCCGCGCACCCTGGCATCCCTCGCCTCGAGCCGTTCGAGCAGCGGCTCGATCGTGGCGGGCACCAGCATCAGCCAGCCTATCGGAAATTCCTCAAGCGCATCGACCAGCGCATCGGCGTCGAAACCGTCGACGATGATCCCGGTGCCCCCGCACATCAGCGTCGCCAGCAGGTGCTCGGTCCCGCCCATGTGAAACATCGGCGCCCACGAGACGTAGGCGTCGCTCATTGCCACGCCCATGTCGAGCCGCATGGCGCACATCCGCGCGACTTCGGCGCGGTGGCTGATCACGGCGGCCTTGGGCAGCCCCGTCGTGCCGCTGGTGTAGATGATGAGCAGGCCGTCTTCCGGTTCGGCCACGCTGGCGGTCTCTCCCGCCGCGCCGAGACTATCGATGGCGGCGAAGGGACGACCGTTCGCCACTTTCTCCCCCAGGGCCAGATGGCGGGGCGAGGCGACCAGCAGCGACGGGTCCACCAGTTCGACGCAGTGGCGCATCTCGGCATCGGAGAGCCGCCAGTTGAGGCAGGCCGCGATCAGCCCCAGCTTCGCGCAGGCAAGCTGGACGGCGGTGTACTCGAACCGGTTCTCCGACAGGATCGCCACGCGCTGCCCGCGCACGAGCCCGCGCGCGGCAAAATCGGCGGCCACCGCATCGACGCAGGCAAGCACCTCGGCATAGCCGAGGCGCATCCCGCCCTGCACGATCGCCAGCGCCTGGGGGGTCGCCCGCGCGCGCATGGCGACAAGGTCATAGACGCTGGCTGCGAAAGCCTTCTCCATCATCGCTGTCTCTCCCGTCCGTTTCTATTCTTGCCCTGAGCACGAGGTTGTCGGGTGCGACCACGAGTTCGGCGTCGCAGGTGTCCTGGTCCCAGGTCCCGCGCGCCAGCACGCCGTCGCCCGCCAGCACGTTGCCCAGCAACGCCGCCTCGATCGAGCATATCTCCCGGTCGGGCCGCGCTTCCATCACCATGTTGAGCAGATAGGCGAGGTTCGTCGGCCCCGGATTGACCGTGCGCGGGCCGAAGCCCAGCGCCTCGGCCGCGGCGGGGTCGACGTGGATCGCATTGTCGTCGCCCAGCGCCTCGCACCACAGCGCCATCGCCTCGGCGGGCACGGCGCCAAGTTCCCACGCGCTCATGCGGGTGCCTGCACGGCCGGTCCGGGCGCGGGCATGATCGTGGTGAGGCTGACTCGCGCGTGCGGCCGCCCGGCGGCGCTGACCGTCATGCCCAGGGTCAGGTGGTCGGCCGCGCCGAACCTGCGGCTTGCCTTGCGCTCCAGCGAGACCACGCGGGCGGCCACGTCGTACCCGGTATCAACCGTCAGCGGCGCGTCGTAGTCGATCCGGCAGCGACCCAGCACCGCCCCCTCGTCGAACGCGAGGCCGAGCGCACGGCACACGTCGCCCACCCGCGCACCCATGCCGCCCAGCGCCGCGACGAAGGCGAAGACGGGGTGCGCCTCCTTGGCCCGGCGCTGCGGCGCGGCGCAGGAGCGCCGGATCGCATCGTCGAGCCCAGCAGACAGCAGGAAGCGCCCCGGCGGTATCGCGAAATGGTCCATGCCTCTCCCGGAATGGCTGCTTGGTAAGTCCGCGCCCACGTGTTGCATGTCGCGCGATTGGGCGTAAAGCTGACCTCGGGCTTCGCCGGAGTCAACCGCAATCGAGGCCAGTAATGAGGATGGTTCAATTATCATGGCGAACCCGGTGAAGACCACGGAGGCCGAACCCCTCGCCTGGCGGCGGCGCAAGGACTACCGCCCGCAGGAAATCCTTGCCGCCGCGCGCCGGCTGATCGAGGAGGAAGGCACCACGGCCACCTCGATGGCGCGGATCGCCAAGCTGGCGGGCGTGTCCGAGGCTACCGTCTACAAATACTACGACAGCAAGCAGGAACTGGTGAACCAGGTGCTGGTCGACTGGGCGACGCCTTTCGTCGAGCGCCTGATCGCAGAACTGCGGCACATCACCGACCTGCGTTCGCAGCTGACGCTGATCGCCGCGCGCTTCATGCGCTCGATCGAGGAGACGCCGCGCTTCCACCGCGTGTTCTACCAGGAACTGCGCTGGGCGGACTATCGCGGGTCGGCGCTGCACAAGCTCAACCACGTCTTCGCGCATAGCGTGGTCGAGGCGGTGCAGCAGGCGCAGCACGAGGGCAAGGTCCGCGCCGACGCCGATCCGGTGATGATCCGCGACATGATGTTCGGCGGGCTGGAACACGTCGCCATGCGCACCAGCTTCATTGGCCGCCCGCTCGACATCGACGCGGAGGCGAAGCGGTATGTCGACGTGCTGCTCTGCGGCGTGCTGTCCGAGCCGGGCGAACCGCGCGGACCGTCGGAAACGGAGCGGCTGTCGGCGCTGATCGACCGGATGGAAGCGGCGCTGCGAGCGAAGCCGGGCAGCTAATTCTCCCACCCACTTCGTCATTGCGAGCGTAGCGAAGCAATCCAGGGCAGTTCAGCGCCGCCCTGGATTGCTTCGCTACGCTCGCAATGACGAACGGGGGAGAATAGCCATCGCGCCTGCACATCCGCTTTGATCTCCGCTCGATTCGCCGCAGCATAATTATAAAAGACGTTCATGAATGTCTTTTTTTATCGACCGGATTGCGCTACCGATCAGGTTGGCGAGGCCGGAACCCACCGGCCCGCACGGCGTGGGAGAGCGCGATCCAGTGAGACGACCCGGCGCGGACGAACCGACGATGCAGGCGCTCAAGAGCGCCCAAACCCGCGCGCGGCTGATCGACGCGACGATCCGGGTGCTCGTCCGCAGCGGCTATTCGCGCACCACGACGCCGCAGGTGGCGATCGAGGCCGGGCTGTCACGCGGCGCGATGCTGCACCACTTCGACAACGGCGTATCACTCATCAAGGCGACCATCATGCACCTGCACGAGCGCCGCCTGCGCGCCTTTCGCCGCGCGGCGGAGCGCAGTGCGCTGGATCACGGAGCGATGGTGCGCACGTACTGGAAGCAGATCCAGAAGCCCGCCTTCATCGCCTTCCACGAACTGGCGGTGGCGGCACGTACCAGTCCCGACCTCGCCGCCGTGCTGATGCCGCTGCAGGTGGAGTTCCGCGAGCGGTTCAACCAGCTCGCCGTCCAGCTCTATCCCGAATGGCAGGCAAGCCCGGAGAAGTTCGCGCTGGCCATGGCGATCTCGCAGGCGACGATGGAAGGCATGGCGATCAACCTGCTGACGGGCGCCATGGACGCCGGGCTGGTGGAGCCGGTGCTCGAAGCGCTCGAAACCCAGCTCCACGCCCTCAGGCCGCAGGATCAGGCCGCATGAGCAAGGCCCCAGCGAATGCCCCGCCGCAGCAATTCGTGGAACACCGGGTAATTCCACGAGCAGCGTTGCGGATGGGGCCAGAACGGGCTTACCGGCAGCAGGTCGTAGTGACCCCGGCAATGGCCGAGCGTCAGGTAGAGGATCGCACCCTCGCCGACCTTGCGCTCGTAGAGCACGGGCACTTCCGCCTCGTCCCAGTCGGCATCGCGGAACTCGTCGCAGCGACCGGTGAAGCTGGTGTGCAGCAGCACGTCGATGTCTGCGGTGCGGTGCGTCAGGTAAAGCTCGTCGTCGACCCGGAAGTCGCGCAGCCCCTGCGTCATCTCGTGATCGCCCCGGGTGACGAAGACCTTGAACGGCGCGATCGGCGGATGGCCGGCGAAACGCGTGCCGAGCAGGCCGGTGAAGGCGGGCACCTCGTCCGGGGTATCGACCACGCCGTCCGCGCCAAAGCGCAGCACCGCGTTGGTCCCGTGCAGCGCCAGCCAGCGCCCACCGCGCGCCAGGAACGCCTCCAGCGCGGCGACTTCCTCGCCGCGCGTCGGCACCAGATCGCAGGTGTAGGTGATCAGCAGGTCCGCCGCCGCAAGGCTCGCCAGATCGGCGTAGTCGGAGGCCACCGAGGCGCGGATGCGCGGGGTTTCCGCCAGCAGTTTGAGCAATTCGAGGCGGGCATAATCGATGTCGTGGAACTTCCCCGCGGCGATCAGGTGGACCTTCATTCCGGCAAACTCCTCTCACGTGTGTGCGTGTATGCGCCCGAGCGTAAGGCTCGCCGCAGCCGCGTCCAAGCATCGAAATTCAGGCCGCAGCGCGGTCGCTTCATCATCGGAGAATACGAATGAGCGGTAAGGGCAAAGGCCCCCTCGCAGGCGTCAGGGTGCTCGATCTCACCAGCGTGCTGATGGGGCCTTACGCGACGCAGATCTTCGCCGATCTGGGCGCGGACGTGATCAAGGTGGAGAGCCCCTCGGGCGACACCACGCGCTTCATCCCGCCGGGGCCGGACGCCTCGCGCGGGGCGATGTTCCTCAACGTCAATCGCGGCAAGCGCTCGATCGTGCTCGACCTCAAGCAGGGCGAGGCGCGCGCCGCGCTGCTGAAGATGGCGGAAAGCGCCGACGTGTTCATCCACTCGATGCGTTCCAGCGCGATCGGGCGGCTCGGGCTGGACTATGCGGCGCTGAAGGCCGCGAACCCGAAGATCATCTACGCCAACCTCTACGGTTTCGCGCGGAGCGGCCCGTACCGCGACTATCCCGCCTACGACGACATCGTGCAGGCCGCCTCGGGCATCGTCGACCTGCAGGCGCGGCTCTCGGGCGGCGAGCCGACTTATGCCGCGACGGTGATCGCCGACAAGGTGGCGGGTCTCACCGGCGCCTACTCGGTGATCGCCGCGCTCTATGCGCGCGAGAAGACCGGGATCGGGCAGGAGATCGAGGTCCCGATGTTCGAGACGCTGGTGTCCTTCGCCATGGTCGAGCACTTGTGCGGCTCGCTCTTCGTGCCGCCCCAGGGGCCGCCCGAATACCCCCGCGCCACCTCGGAAGCGCGGCGCCCCTACCGCACGGCGGACGGCTACATCGGCGTGATGATCTACAACGACAAGCACTGGCGCGCCTTCTTCGATGCGCTGGGCAACCCGGAGTGGTCGCAGGATGCCATGTTCGCCTCGATGCGATCGCGCACGCAGAACATCGGCACCGTGCTGGCGAAAGTGGCCGAAGTGATCGAGACGCGAACGACCGAGGATTGGGTGGAGCTGTTCCGTCAGGCCCACATCCCCGCCACCGCGATCAAGAGCCTGACCGACCTGCTCGACGATCCGCATCTGGTCGAAACCGGCTTCTGGCAGGAGCGCGAAACGCCCGAGGGCACCCTGCGCTTCCCCGGCATCCCGACGACTTTCTCCGAAACCCCCGGCGCCATCGGCGATCCCGGCCCGGCGCTGGGCGGCGAAAGCCTCGACGTCCTGCGCGAGGCGGGCTTCTCGGCCGAGGAGATCGCCGATCTCCAAGCGCGCGGCGCGGTGAGGACAGCGGCATGAGCCCCGAAACCCATTGGCGCACGGCGCTGGCGGAAGGTCGCCTGCTGCTCCAGCGCGCGCCGGACGGCAGCGCGGTATTCCCCCCGCGCCTCGCCGCACCGGGCAGCGGCGGGCCGCTCGAATGGTTCGAGGCATCCGGGCGCGGCCGAGTCTACACGCTCTCGTGGATCAACCGTAAGCCGCCCGCCGAGCCCTATCACGTCGCGCTGATAGACCTGGACGAAGGCGCGCGGCTGATGAGCCGGGTGGAGGGCGTGACGCCCGAAACGCTGGCCATCGGGATGCGTGTGGAAGCGTTCGTCGATCACGACGGGGATGCACCGCTGCTGCTGTTTCGGCCGGTGGAGGGGGCGTGATGGCCCACCCCGCTGCGGCCCACCCCGCTGCGACTAGGGCCTGCGGCCCAAGTCTCGCTCCCCTCCCGCAAGCGGGAGGGGTTGGGGGTGGGTTTTCCCCTTCGCACTCAATCCAAAGCCCACTTGCCCGCCCATGCCGCAACCGCGTAAAGGGCGTGCCGTAATGGCCGACCCGCGTATCTCCCACATCGAACTCGACGATGCGACCATCCTGTGGCGCAATGCCGATATCGAGCAGGAACGGCGCATCGCCATCTTCGATCTCATAGAAGACAATGTCTTCAAGCCCTTGCGCTCGTCAGAGGCGGGGCACGAGGGGCCGTATCGCCTGCGGCTTTCGGTACAGGACGGGCGCTTGTCGCTGGAAATCACCGCCGATAACGGAGCGGCGCTGGAGACGCTCGTGCTCGGCCTCGCCCGATTCCGGCGGCCGATCCGCGAGTATTTCGCGATCTGCGAGAGCTATTACCAGGCGATTCGCAAGGCGACCGCGCAGGAGATCGAAACCATCGACATGGCCCGCCGCGCGATCCACAACGAGGCATCGGAACTGCTGCTCGAACGCCTGCAGGGCAAGGTCGAGACCGACCACCCCACGGCACGGCGGCTGTTCACGCTGATCTGCGTCCTGCATATCCGCGGCTGAAGGGGACATCGTGGCACGCAAGACAAGGACCGCTTCGGGCGGCAGGGGGCTGTTGTGGCGCGCACTGGGCGCCCTCGCGCTCGTGGCGATCGTCGCCGGGGCATGGGGCTGGTGGCACTTGCGTCAGTGGACGCCGGAGCGCGCCGTCTACCCGCTACAAGGCGTCGAGATCGGCGTCGATGACGGCGAGGTCAGTTGGAAGTCGCTAAAGGCCATCGGCGCCGACTTCGCCTATATCGACGCGAGCGCCAGCGCTTTCGCGCGCGATCCCGCCTTCGTCGATAACTTCGAAGCGGCCAAGGCGGCGGGAATGCAAGTGGGCGCGCTCCATCGTTACGATCCGTGCCAGCCGGCCGGAACGCAGGCAGCGAACTTCGTCACCACCGTCCCGCGCGACGCCAAGCTGTTGCCGCCCGCAGTCGAACTCGACATGCTGGCCGACGACTGCCCGGTGAAAGTCTCCGACGCGCGGGTCGAGAGCGAGCTGATGACCTTCCTCAATCAGGTCGAGACTCACGCGGGCAAGCCGGTGATCCTGAAGGTCACGCCGGCCTTCCAGTCGCGCTACACCATCGCCCACAAGCTCGACCGCAACTTGTGGCTGGTGCAGGATCGCTTCGAGCCGGGCTATGCCGGGAGGCCCTGGACGATGTGGACGGCGAACCATTCGCTCGCCAACGAGGTTGCGCAAGGGGGGCTGCGCTGGGTAGTCGTGCTGCCATGACCACCGGCATGAACGACGACACCCGCGACACCCTGATGGCCGCCGCCCGCAAGGCTGCCGCCGGAGCTTATGCGCCTTATTCCAACTTTCATGTCGGGGCGGCGCTGCTGCTGGCCGATGGTACCGTGGTGACTGGCGCCAACGTGGAGAACGCGAGCTATGGCCTGTCGCTCTGCGCGGAGACGGTCGCGATCGCCGGAATTCTGGCGAAGGGCGACCGGCCGCAGTTGCAGGCCCTTGCGGTCACCGGCGGCGCGCCAGGCGCGGCCGGGCAGGGGCCTCAGGTGACGCCGTGCGGGCGCTGCCGCCAGATCATCAACGAGATCGCGCAGCTTGGCGGCACTGACCCCGTGGTCTGGTGCGACGGCGCCGAAGGCGTGCTGGAAACCCGGCTCTCCGAACTGCTGCCTTACGCCTTCGGACCTGCGAACCTGGGCTGAACACCCGGTCCCACACGGCGACGGGCAGGCACCATCCGTCGCATGTCCTATTGTCTATCTTTCAAGTTGAGATAATCTCCAGGCCAGTCGGGACACATAGAGTCGACCGGCGGAAGCTCGATCAACTGGAGATTCCCATGGCAACGCTTCGCAATTTCCCTGAACGCGAGACGCCGCTTATCCTGCTGGTGCCTGGCACGCCGCTTACCCCCAAACACTGGATGAGCCGCTGGGCACAGTGGAGCGAGCACTGCCGCGTGGTGGAACTAGGCCTTTGGGATGAGCCGCACCGCAATACCTGGGTGAACAAGCTGAACCTCGCGATCCGCCGTGCCGATCGGCCGGTGGTGATCGTGACCGACGACATCGCCGCGCTGGCACTTGCCTGGTGGGTAGAGTTCGAGGTGGCCGGGGCAGAAAGCCCCGTAATCGGCGCGCTGATCGTCGATGCGCCCAACGTGGACCTTCCGGGCGCCGACCCGCGCCTGGCCGCCTTCGGTGCCTGCCCGCGCCAGCCGCTGCCGTTCACCTCGTTCCTCGTCGCCGATCTCGACGGTTCTGCACAGCGCTCGATGCTGCGGCTGGCAAATGACTGGGGGGCTTGCCCGATCGCCGACGAGCCGCGCGGCGACTGGGGCGAGGGCTGGGTACTGCTCCAGTCCATCGTCGGTGCGCTGGGCGTGGAACTCGCCGAGCCGCACTGGGCAAGCGGCACGGTTCGCGAGGAGCGCCGGCGAACGGCGTTCTAGGATGTCTTCGTGCCGGACTTGCTCCGGGACTAGTGGCTGTCTTTAGGACCTGCCATCAGCGGGGGCTTCGACAAGCTCAGCCTGAGCGGATTTGAGAGAATATCTCGATCCCGCTCAGGCTGAGCTTGTCGAAGCCCCCGCATTACACGCCGTCATTTCGGCAGTTCACGGCGCGTGGTCCCGGAGCAAATCTGGGACCACGCGGCTCAGGCCGTTTCGCGCTCCACCAGCCATTCCAGCAGCGCGGCCATGCAGTCGCGCCCCAGCTGTGCCGAGCGTTCCGGGCTCCAGCCCTGCGCCTTGTCGGCGGCGGGGTTGTGGTCCTTGAACGGCATTTCCAGCGTCATAGACACGGCGCCGTAGCGCTCGGCCAACTGGTTGGTGGACATCGTCAGGTTGCCCTTGCCCGGCCGGGTGAGTGGGTAGCCCACCTTGGTCTGGAAATCGGGCGTGCGGCGCTCCAGCAGGTCGGCATAGAGGGTATAGCCTGCCTGCTGCTCCTGCTTGAGCGAGGGGATGCCCTCGAACCCTGCAAGGAATACCGCCGGGATCGCTTCGTCGCCGTGGACGTCCATGGCGAAGTCGACGCCTGTTGCGTCCATCGCATCACGGATCGCCAGCACTTCGGGGGACTTCCCGGCCGTGGGTTCGGCCCACTCGCGGTTGAGGTTCACGCCTACGGCATTGGTCCGCAGGTGCCCCCGGCGCGAGCCATCGGGGTTGGCGTTGGGAACGACGTGCAGGGTGCAGCGCTTGCGCAGTTCCCGGCCTACCGAGCTGGCGGGATCGGCGAGCAGGTCTAGCGCGCCTTCCATCCACCACTCCGCCATCGATTCGCCGGGGTGCTGGCGGGCGTAGAGCCAGACCTGCAGCGGCCCGTCGCCCATGTCGAGGCAGTCGATCGCCTGCCCGTCGAGGGTCAGGCCCAGCGAGCGATGCGACACGCCGTCAGCACCGGCGATTGCGGCGACGAGGTCGTGGTGACGCTCCATCGAATAGGGCGCGAAGTAGGCGAACCACGCGAGGTCGCCGACCGGCTCGTAGCGGATCGTCAGGGTGCCGCCGTCGCGGCTTTCGTCGAAGGTGCTTTCCGCCCGGCTCCAGTATTCGCGGTCCTCGGAGACGACGGCGTCATAGTTCGGCCAGCCCATCGGATAGGCCGAGCCGTTGAGGCCGGTAATGCGCAGCACCAGTTCGCGGCCCGCCGCGCCGGAGACGCGGAAGTGGAACCACTGGAAGAAGTCCGATTCGTGATCCTTGCGGATCGCGAGGCTGGCTTCGGACCCGGATACGGAGAGGACTTCGATGTTGCCGGAATCGAACGAAGCGGTGATCTGGATGTCGGTCATTTTACCTGAATAGTTTCGCCCGACTGTCCCGGGAACCCCTTGAACAGCGCTTCGGCAACTTTAGCCGAGCCGAGCGGGGCCTGTGCCAGTGGCGAATCGCCGCGTACCACAAAGCCGGCGCGGCCTTCCCACAAGGCGGTGGCAGTGGGCGCGGCGGCGCGATCGCGGATGGAGACGAACACGCGCGTCTCGACCTGCTCCTTGGGCTTGCCGGAAAGATCGAAGCCGATACCGAGGCCCACGCCCGAGCCATAACCGCCGGTCCCGCCGCCGACGCCGACCGACACCGGGCTGTTCGAGCGCTGCGGCTGGTAGGTGTTGCGCTCCAGCGTCAGCAACGCGATTTGCGCGCTGGCTGCCTGTCCGGGAAGCGGTTCGGTATAGCCGATGCGTGTCAATTCACGCGCCACGGCGGCGGCGTAAGTGCGGAACTCGAGGTTGTCCGCCTGCCCGAGAGCGGGCTCGACGCGGATCGTGCCGCGGCCGAGGCGGGACATGTCGGGCGCGTGGAAGCGTGTGACTTCGACCGGGCCGACCGGCGCGACACAGGCGTTGAGCGCCAGCGCGGCGGTGAGGGCAAGCAGTGCGGGCAGGGTGCGCATGATTTCGAAGTCCTCTTCGCGGGGCCTTGTAAGGCAGCCTCAGTGCCCTGCCGAGGGGGCTTCGACAAGCTCAGCCTAAGCGGACGTTATATAACCCGCAGCCGGGCCCGGCAGTTCCGTCTTATCCCGCGCGGCCGACCCCGTCCGGGCCGATCGCGTCGGCCTTGGGGAAGTTGTCGAAGAGGGCGCCCGCCAGCTTGGTGGCGATCATGCCGTCGGGCCACTTGTCGTCGCCTTCGCGGGTGGCGATCGTGGCGTAGCCCTCCCACAGCACCTTGCCACTGGCGCGATCGACGATCTGCGCGTCGAGCCGGGTGGAGACGAGGGCCGAGCGCGGCTTGGTCATGTCGATGTTGATGCCCAGGCCATAGGCCTGCCCGTACGTGCCCACTTCCATCGCGGCGGTGCCGCTGACCGGGCTGCGCTTTTCCTCGGCCGGGATGAGGACCTGGCGGGAGATACGCAGCTTGGTGATCTGCGGCTGCGGCGTGTCGGGATGGAGCGTGTCGTACCCGGCGCCGACCAGCGCATCGACGATCGCGGCCTCGTAGGCGCGCCGCGCGCCGGCCTCGACCCAGGCACCGTCACCCGATTCCGATTCGACCGAGACAGGACCATGGCCCAGTTCGGCCACCGCAGCGGCGTCGGGCGAGACGAAGCGGCTTACTTCGACATGACCTTCGCGCGAATCTTTGGACCGGGTCTGCATGCGCGGCGAATCGAGCATCGAGCCGCCCCAGCCGGGCCGGTTCCAGCCGCCACCCATTCCGCCGCCCCAGCCGGGGCCGTACTGGGCTTGCGCCGAGGAAGCGAGCAACGAGGCTGCGATCCCTGCGGCGATTCCTGCGCCTTTGAGCATTTTCCCCGAGGCTTCTAGAAATTTCATCGTGTTCCGGTCCGAATTCGGTGGCGTCGCGCCCGAGTTTTATCTTATGCGGGCCACAACTTGCCCGCGCCTGAACGAAGATAGGCGTTGGCACGGGTGCCCGCAACGGCCCGCAACACTTGACTTTGTCGCGGGCTACCACTAACGGCGCCACTTCGAATTTCCGGCGGTCGGTAACCGCCACGATGACACGGACGAGATAGACCATGAAGATTCGCAACAGCCTGAAGTCGCTCAAGGACCGTCACCGGGACAACCGCGTGATCCGTCGTCGCGGCCGTACTTACGTCATCAACAAGACCAACCGTCGCTTCAAGGCCCGCCAGGGCTGATCCTGTCCGCCCGCTTCGGCGGGCGATAACAGGCGGACGGTTTCGTCGCGTGCATGAGGCCCCCGCCGATCGCGGGGGTCTTGTCATGTCTGCTTTCCGTGGAATTGATGCTGTCGTCTTCGACGTCGGCAAGGTGCTGATCGAGTGGGACATGCGCCTGCTGTTCGGCAAGCTGATCGTCGAGCCCGACCGGCTCGACTGGTTCATGGCCAACGTCGTCACGCAGGACTGGCACGTCGAGCACGACGGCGGCCGCGACCTCGCCGAGATGGTCGCCGCCCGCAAGGCCGAATTTCCCGGGCACGACGACCTGCTCGATGCCTACGCCACGCGCTTCGGCGAGACGATCCCCGGCAACGTCCCCGGCAGCCACGAGATCGTACGCGAACTGGCTGCGGGCGGCGTGCCGCTCTTCGCCATCACCAACTTCGCTAGCGCGTTCTGGCATGAATACCGCGCCGGAGAGCCGCTGTTCGACCTGTTCGGAGACATCGTCGTCTCGGGCGACGAGAAACTGCTCAAGCCCGATGCGCGTATCTTTGACCTGGCCGCACAGCGCTTCGGCCATGATCCGGCAGCGATGTTATTCATAGACGATAATGCCGACAACATCGCCGCTGCGCGCGACCTCGGCTGGCAGGTGCATCACTTCGATGGCGCCGACGCGCTGCGAGCAGATCTGGCGGTGCGGGGGGTGCTGGCGTCGTCCCGGACTTGATCCGGGACCGCTGGCGATGAACGACCCACGTTGCAGAGTGTGCCCGATGGCTCCCGCCTGAAGACGGCCAGCGGTCCCGGATCAAGTCCGGGACGACGAAGTGTATTAACGATCGAATCGCTCCGATTTCGCCGCCTTCACCGTCTGGTTAAAATTATTTCGCACTTGCAGCGAGACAGCTTGGCAAGTCCCGATTCCTGTTGCATCAATCGGTCAACAGGGAGTCACAATGGCGACTGCGGGCAGCAAGAACTTCGACGAGATGCTCAACGCGGACGGCTCCGTACGTCCCGCTTACGAAGAATTCCGCCAATGGTTCGACGGTCAGGACACCACCTGGCTCAGGCGGCAGGATGCCGAGGCGGAGCGCTTCTTCCGCCGCATCGGCATCACCTTCAACGTCTATGGGGATGACGCGGGCGAGGAACGCCTGATCCCCTTCGACATGATCCCCCGCATCATCACCGCGCGCGAATGGCGCAAGCTGACGCGCGGGATCGAGCAGCGGGTGCGGGCGATCAACGCCTTCCTGCAGGATCTCTACCACCGTCAGGAGATCATCCGTTCCGGCCGCCTGCCGATCGAGGCGCTGCGCAACAACGAGGCGTTCCTCAGCCAGATGATCGGCTTCACGCCGCCGGGCGGGGTCTACACGCATATCGTCGGCATCGACCTCGTCCGCACCGGGCCGGACGACTTCATGGTGCTCGAAGACAACGCCCGCACGCCCTCCGGCGTCTCCTATATGCTGGAGAACCGCGAGACGATGATGGCGATGTTCCCGGAACTGTTCACTAAAGTTCCGGTACGCCCCGTCTCCGACTATCCGCGCCGCCTCGCCCGTTCGCTGCGGGCCTGCGCCCCGGCGGCGTACAAGGGCGGCAAGCGGCCGGTCGTGGCGGTGCTGACGCCGGGCATCTACAACTCCGCCTATTTCGAGCACGCGTTCCTCGCCGACCAGATGGGCGCGGAACTGGTCGAGGGCAGCGATCTGCGGGTCATGGACGGGCGCGTTTGCATGCGCACGACCACCGGCTACAAGGCGATCGACGTGATCTACCGCCGGGTAGACGACGATTATCTTGACCCCCTGACCTTCAATCCGAACTCGGTGCTGGGCGTCGCGGGCATCTTTGACGTCTATCGTTCGGGCGGCGTCACCATCGCCAATGCGCCGGGCACCGGCATCGCCGACGACAAGGCGATCTACAGCTACATGCCGGAGATCGTCGAGTTCTACACCGGCGAGAAGCCGATCCTCCAGAACGTACCGACCTGGCGCTGTTCGGAGGCGGATTCGCTGGGCTACGTTCTCGACAACCTGGCCGACCTGGTGGTCAAGGAAGTGCATGGGTCGGGCGGTTACGGCATGCTGATCGGGCCGACTTCCTCGAAAAAGGAGATCGCGGAGTTCGAGCAGAAACTGCGCGCCAAGCCGGGCAACTATATCGCCCAGCCGACGCTCTCGCTCTCGACCGTGCCGATCTTCACCAAGGAGGGCCTCGCGCCCCGGCACGTGGACTTACGGCCTTTCGTGCTCGTATCGCCCGACGGAATCGACATCACGCCGGGGGGGCTGACGCGCGTGGCGCTCAAGAAGGGATCGCTGGTGGTCAATTCCTCGCAAGGGGGCGGTACCAAGGACAGTTGGGTGCTGGACGAATGAGCGCGGTGGATATGAGCAGGGGCAAGAACTGATGCTGGGCCGCGGCGCGAACGGCGTCTACTGGATGAGCCGCTATCTCGAACGCGCGGAGAATACCGCACGGCTGATCGACGTGGGCTTTCACCTCGCGCTGACGCGGGGCAGTCGCCAGTCGCAGGACGAGGAGTGGAAGTCGGTCCTCACCACGACCGGCCAGCTTGAAGCCTATTGTGAAGCCCACAGCGAGTTCACCGGCCCACAGGTGTTCAATTTTCTGCTGCGCGAAAAGGACAATCCCGGTTCGGTACTGGCGATGGTCGAGAACGCGCGGACCAATGCGCGCGTGGTGCGCACCAGCCTGACCAACGCGGTGTGGGAGACCACCAACGAAGGCTGGATGAACTTGCGCGAACTGCTCGCGCGGCCGGTCCGCGAGACGAGTCTGGGTGAAGTGCTGCGCGAGATCCGCCGCACCGGGACGTTGGTGCGCGGCGCGCTCGAGGGCACGATGCTGCGCAACGAGGTGTTCAACTTCTCGCGCATCGGCACTTTCATCGAGCGGGCGGACAACACCGCGCGCATCCTCGATGTGAAGTACTACGTCCTGCTGCCCTCGGCGGCGTGGGTGGGCTCCAGCCTCGACAACGTGCAGTGGGACACGCTGCTGCGCTCGGTGGCAGGCAACCGGGCCTATTCGTGGCTCAACGCCGGTTCGATGGACCCGCGCGGCATCGCGAAGTTCCTGATCCTCGATGGGCAGTTCCCGCGCAGCCTTGTGTTCTGCTATGACAAGATCCGCAGCAACATGGCGGGGCTCGCCAAGGAATACGGTGTGGAGGTTCCGGCGCACGAACTGCTGCGCGATGCGGGGGCCCGGCTGCATCAGACCTCGATCGAGGAGATTTTCGAGACCGGCCTGCACGAATTCCTGCAGGATTTCATCGGCAAGACCATCGAGATCAGCAGCGCTATCGCCGCCGATTATCGGTTCAGCGAGTAGGAGGGCACAAGAGTGCTCCTGACCGTCAAGCACACCACGCGCTATGCCTTCGCCGGTAAAGTGACTCACGGGCTGCAGCGCCTGCGTCTCAAGCCCAAGTCGACGCACGGGCAGGAAGTGCTCGACTGGCGCATGACGCTGGAGGGCGCGGCCACTCAGGCGTCCTACGAGGACCAGCATTACAATCATGTCGATCTCGTCTCGATCGAGCCGGGCGTGCCGGAGGTGGTGGTGACTTGCGAGGGCACCGTCCGGACGGTCGACAACAACGGCGTCGTCGGCCAGAACTTCGGGCTTATGCCGCTGTGGTGCTTCCTGCGGCCGACGAAGCTGACGAAGCCCGGTCCCAAGGTGCGGCAGCTCCTCGCCGGAATCGAGGCCGATCGTTCGGACCTCCTGGGTTATCTCCACACCCTGTCGAGCGTGATCGGCGAGCAGGTGGAGTACGTGCCGGGCACCACCGATTCGCAAACGACTGCCGAACAGGCGCTGGCGGCGGGGAAGGGCGTGTGCCAGGATCATGCGCATATCTTCATCGCAGCCGGACGCATGCTCGACGTGCCGATGCGTTACGTCGGCGGTTACCTTCGGATCGATGACCGTGTCGAGCAGGAGGCCGGCCACGGCTGGGCCGAGGCGCATGTGCCCGGGCTCGGCTGGGTGGGCTTCGACGTTTCCAACGCAATCTGCCCGGACGAGCGCTACATCCGCGTGGCCACCGGGTGCGACTATTCGGAGGCCGCGCCGGTCACCGGCATCGCCATGGGGGCGGGAGAAACCCGACTCGACGTTCATCTATCGGTAGATGAGAATCGGGTAGGAATGCAGCAGCAGCAGTCCGCACAGGGCGGGCAGCAGCAGACGCAAGGCAGCTAGACCCTCACCGCACGGTGGGGTACGGGCGGCACGGGTTTGCACGGGGTTTGACGTAGTACCATGACTTATTGTGTCGGCATGATGCTGGATCGCGGGCTCGTCCTGATGAGCGACACGCGCACCAATTCGGGCGTCGACAACATCTCGACCTTCCGCAAGATGGTCCACTGGGAGATTCCCGGCGAGCGGATCATCTCGGTCATGACGGCGGGCAACCTCGCCACCACGCAGGCGGTCATCAGCCAGCTGGAAGAGCGCACCAAGGCCCCTTCCGAGCGGCACAATTCGCTGCTCGAGGCACCGACGATGTTCAAGGTCGCCTCGATCGTGGGCAACTTGCTGCAGGACATCATCGAGGAACGCGCGACCGACAACGGCCAGAAGGCGGCTGCCGGAACCTTCAGCGCCTCGATGATCGTGGCGGGCCAGATCAAGGGCATGGAACCGCGCCTGTTCCTGATCTACCCCGAGGGCAACTTCATCGAGGCCAGCTTCGACACACCGTTCTTCCAGATCGGCGAGACCAAGTACGGCCGCCCGATCCTGATCCGCGGCTACGACCGCGACATGAGCTTCGAAAGCGCGGTGAAGCTGATGACGGTGTCGTTCGATTCGACGCTGAAGGCCAACTTGTCGGTGGGCCTGCCACTTGACCTGCTGGTGATCGAGCGGGACAACTTCACCCCCCGGCACGAGCGGCGGATCGACGCTTCGGACCCGTACTTCCAGTCGGTGTCGACCAGTTGGAGCGAGGCGCTGCGCAATGCGCTGGACGGGTTGCCGGATTATCGGATGGGTTGAGGGCTTCGGTTTAGGTCCACCCCGCTGCGACTAGTTCGCTGCGCTCACAAGTCTCGCGGCCCTCCCGTAAACGGGAGGGCAAAGTGCAGGTCTCTCATTCCCCTCCCGTTTACGGGAGGGGGCAGGGGTGGGCCTCAGGTCTTTACATCCCACACCAGCGGCAGGTTACGGATCGAGAGCAGCCCCGGGAACACCGTCGTGTCCGTACCCGGTTGCGCCCGGAACTCGGGGATGCGCTGGAACCATTCCTCAAGCAGCACCCGCAGTTCCCGCCGGGCAAGGTGCGCGCCGAGGCAGATGTGCACTCCGCCGACGAAGGTGAAATGCCGGTTGGCCTTGCGCTCCAGATCGAACGTGCGCGGATCGTCGAAGCGCGCCGGATCAAAGTTGCCCGCCGGGTTCAGGCACTGGAACGAATCGCCCTTGCGCACCTGAACCCCGTGCCATTCGAAGTCCTTCGTCGCCGTCCGCGTGGACGAGAGGATCGGCTGTGTGCGCAGGAATTCCTCGACCGCGCCGTTGATAAGCTCGGGCCGTTCGCGGATCGTGCGCTGGATTTCCGGCTGGAGCGCCATGCGCCGGAACATCTGCGCGATCGTCGCGGCCACGGTGTCCAGCCCGCCGAGCCAGAGGAACCAGACCATGCCGATCTTCTCGTCCTCGGTCGGGGGTCGGCCCTCGATCCGGCCATGGGCGATCGCGGAGACGAGATGGTCGTCCGGCGCACGCTCCTTCTCGGCAATGAAAGCGCGCAGGAAATCGAGAACTCCGCGCAGCGCCGCCTGCATCCTGGCAAGGTCGCCCGAGTGCAGGATTTCCCACTCCCAATCGAGGAACTGCTCGAACATCTCTTCGGGAAAGCCCATCAGGCCCATGAAGATGCGCACCGGATAGACCCGGCCGAAGTCCCAGGCCATGTCCACTTCGCCCTTGTCGGCGACGGCGTCGATCATGTCGGTCACGACCTTGCGGATGCGCGGTTCAAGGTCGCGGGTGATCCGCGCCGGGCTGAAATACGGCATCAGATAGAGCCGGTACTTTTGGTGGTCCGGCGGGTCGATGGCGAGAGGGATCGACTTGAAGGTCTCGCCGATCAGGCGCTGGAACTCGGCCGTCCCGGCGTTCGAGAAGTGGTCGTTGTCGGTATAGACCCGCTCGATGTCGGCATAGTGCGAGACCACCCAGTTGCCGCGCTGGTTGCCCGAAATCGCGCCGAGGCCATGCCGCATCGGCGGATTGTAGAGCAGCCGGGGAATATCCTCGCCGTTGAGCCACGCAAAGGGCTCGTAGGGATCGACGAGGTCGTTAGGCTCGCTGCCGTTTGCGAAGGAAAGATCTACGATGCGGTCCTTCGGTACGTTGTCCGGCGCTTCGTAGTCCACGCGGATGTCGTCAAGCGTTCGCGATTGTGGCATGTTCGTCTCCCGGATGAATAGATGCCGGGATGGCCGCTCCGCAACAAGAGGGCCGCAAGCGAGACAAGCGACGCAATCCCGCCGTCTCGCGCCTCGCAATGCCAGTCATCGTCCCGGCGTTGCCCTGCGCGATTGTGCGAACCCGGCCCGGTTGCGAAATGAGAGGCAATTGTTTTTCGGGAGATTGAGTGATGGCCGAGTCTGAAACCCAGGAGATGGCGCAGAACGCGCGCAAGTACTGGTCGGCGGATGGATATAGCGAAGGCGGCGTGATCCGCGAGGTCGATTATGCCTCGCAGTCTGGTGGCCTCGACCCGATGTTCGAAGGTATTAAGATCGTCGATACCGATACCCATATCACCGAGGCGCCGGACCTTTTCACCAGCCGCGCGCCAGCGGGCTGGAAGGACAAGATGCCCCGCGTGGAGCGGGTCAACGGCACCGACCGCTGGTTCGTGGGCGACCGCGACTTCGGCACGCTGGGCGGCAACGTCATTCGCGCCGACAACAACAAGCTGCTCGGGCGCCTGGCCTTCCCGAAGCTGGAGCAGGCGCATCCCGGGGGCCATGAACTCAAGGCGCGCCTGCAGGCGATGGACGATATGGGCGTCCATGCGCAGATCTGCTTCCAGAATTCCGGCGTGACGCAGGCTGGTTCGCTGATGAGCCTGGGTGACCTCGACCTCGCGCTCAAGGTCATCCAGATCTACAACGACGCCTCGGCCGAGTTCCAGGAGACCTCGGGCCAGCGCATCTTCAACATGGCGCATCTGCCGTTCTGGGACCAGAAGGCTCTGGAAACCGAGGCGAGGCGCTGCCACGATCTCGGCCTCAAGGGCTTCGTGCTGCCCGACACGCCTGAGCGCGTCGGCGTGCCCAGCTTCAATTACGAATACTGGACGCCGTTCCTCGAGATGTGCGAGGCGACCGGCATGCCGCTGAACTTCCACCTAAACGCGGCGATCGATCCCAACACCCTGACCTGGGAAGGCTTCCAGTTCGAGCAGACGCTGTCGGTGGTGGCGACGATGTTCTCGATCGGTAACGCGGCGACGCTGGGTAACTGGATGGTCTCGGGTCGCCTCGACCGGCATCCCAAGCTCAAGATCGGCCTGATCGAAAGCGGCGCGGGCTGGGTGCCCTTCGCGGTCGAGGCGCTGGAGCACCAGTTCCGCGAAATGCTGCCGATCAAGCGCGATGTGCTCAAGAAGCAGCCCTGGGACTACTTCCGCGATCACTTCTTCTGCACCTTCTGGTTCGAGAAGATAGCGCCCAAGTATCTGCTGGAGATCATCGGCGTCGACAACGTCATGTTCGAGACTGATTTCCCGCACCCGACTTCGCTCTATCCGGGCGTGCAGGAGCACCTGAAGGACGTGTTGGGCGGCTATGACCACGCGACCCGCAAGAAGGTGCTGCAGGACAACGCGGTGCGTTTGTACAACCTGCCGTTCTGACGCCGGAGAATCCTCCCCGTTCCGAAGGAATGGGGAGGGGGACCGCCCGCGTAGCGGGTGGTGGAGGGGAGAACCCCCTCCGTCAGCCCTGCGGACTGCCACCTCCCCATCGCTTTGCGACAGGGAGGATATTAGTGCCGGTAGAACAGCGTCACGGACGCCACGTGGTTCATCCGCGTGCGTCCGCGGGTCTGATCGATGGTCTGATTCAGATAGCCCAGTTCCAGCGTCGAGGCGCCGGGAAGGCCCACTTCCGCACCGACGAAGCTGCGCAGCTGGTCGAAGCCGCTGCGTGCGCCCCAGTCGGTGTCGTTGAGCGCCACGAAACCTTCGGCATAGACCAACGCATTCACCGCATCGCTGCCCGACTTGAGCGGATGTTCATAGCGAATCATCTCACGCAGTCGCCAGCCCACGTCGCTGCCGTCAGAGCGCCAGCGCTGCTCCAGCCGCGTGCGTGAGGACAACTCGCCGCCGAAAGGCTTGCCGAGGGCGAGGTTCAACTGCTGAAAGCTGCGCTCCTCGTTGATGTCGCGGCCGCCGTCGACGGGCGACACGATATGCGCGTAGCCTTGGTACAGAGTGGCCGAGGACGAGAGCTTAACCCCCACCGCTCCGCGCAGCAGCAGGGCGTCGAGGCGCGAGATGCCGTCGCCGATGCGGGGCTGGAATTCGGCAAAATAGACCACGTCGCCGGAAATCGGTCCCATCGCCGTGAGATTGATCCAGGCCTGCTCGTCCTGTGTCGTTTCCGCGTGAACGGAACTGGAGGTCAACACGGCGGCAGCGGTCAGGGCGAGGTGGGCGAGGCGCGAAATCATGGCGCGGCGATATGGCTGGAACGTGTCGCATTCATTGCTGGGGCGTCAGGTCTTGTATCGCCGACAGTCTCGCAAAGCCCTCTTTCGCGAAGGATGATCCCGCACTAGTCTGGCTGTCCAATAATAAGCAGGAGAGGTGTCATATGTTCGTGAAGCTAACCGGGGCAGACCGCACCGCGACCGCCATCAACGCCTCGCAGGTGACATTCGTGTCCCAGGTGACCGAAGGCACCCGCATCCGTTTCGGCGAAGGGCGTTCGGTCACCGTGGTGGAGCCGCTCGACGAAGTGATCGAGCGGCTGAACAAGACACTCTCCTTCCCGGAGACCTGAAGGGCTATTCCGCTTTCCAGCGCTTCAACCGGGCGCGGACTTCGGAGACGAGGTCCTCGAAGGCCGCGACCCGGGTGATGCCGTAACGCTCGGCGGTGATGTCGACGTTACCCTTGCGCCAGAAGCCGTCGGGGCACAGCAGCACGATCCTGCCGCTGCGCCCGTGAAGGCCCAGTTCGAGCAGGCTGATCGGGCTCTGCGTGCCGGGTGCGAGGTACATGACGATCACGTCCGCGCTGTCGAGCGCGGAAAGCTCCCATCGACCTGCTGGCGGAAATGCGGCTCTTCGGCCACGGGTTTCCACGCAGGGTCCCAGTCCGGGCGGCGCGGGTTGAGGAGGATCGCGGGCTGGTCGGCGAGCGCGGCGATCAGGTCCGCCTGCCAGTCCCGCGCGACGCCCATCTCGATGCTGCCGCCGAGGAATACGCGCGGCCGGTCATGCGAGGACGGTAGCGGCGTGGGCGATACGATGACTTCGGCGGCGAGAGCAGGCGAGGAAGCGAGCGGCAGGGCCATGAGCGCGGCGGCGACGCTTTTCAGCACGGTCAGAACGAATCCTTCGCACTGCGCAGCGCTGCGAACGTCGCCACCGCGTCGCCGGAATGTTCCCAGCGCTTCTGGAGGGCGGGGTCGTCGGCGCGCAGGAAGGGATTGGTACGCAGTTCCCGCTCCAGCTTGGTCGGCACCGTCGGCAGGCCCTTGTCGCGGCGGCGGGTGATTTCCTCGGCGTAGGCCTGGAGGTCGGCGTTGTCGGGATCGGCATGGAGCGCGAAGCGGGCGTTCGACGCCGTATATTCGTGCGCGCAGTAGATCATCGTCTCGCCGGGCAGGGCCTTGAGGCGCTTGAGCGACGCCCAGAACTGCTCGGGGTTGCCTTCGAACATCCGGCCGCAGCCGAGCGCGAACAGGGCGTCGCCGACGAAGGCGATGCATGATCCGGGCAAGTGGTAGGCGATGTGGCCATTGGTATGCCCGCCGACGTCGATCACGAAAGCCTGCCGGTCGCCGATGGTGACGATGTCGCCCTGACCGACAGTGCGATCGACCGCCTCGATCTTGCCCGCGTCCCCGGCCGGAGCGGTTACCCGGCAGCCGGTGACCGCCTTGATCGCGGCATTGCCGCCTGCGTGATCCGGGTGCCAGTGGGTGTTCCAGATCTGGGTGATCTGCCAGCCCTTCCGGCCCGCCTGTCGCAGATATTCATCGGCGTCAGGGGTGTCGATGCAGACGGTTTCCTGGCTCACCGGATCGTGCAGCAGGTAGCCGTAGTTGTCGGACAGGCAGGGGAACTGGTGGACTTCGAGCATGGCACTCTCCTTGCGAGGGCTATCCTTGCGAGAGCGATGTAGGTCCTCAGTCGGGCTCTGGAAAGGGCAGGGAGAGCTGCCAACTGACGCCGTGCACATCGCTGAGCCACGTGAACAGAGCCGCGAACTCGTAGCCGTCCAGCGGCATCATCACCTTGCCGCCTTCGCCCAGGACTTTCGCGGCGTGGCGAAGCTGCGCCTCGTCCTCGCAATCGACGAAGATCGAGGTCGCGGGGGTGAAGGTGAAGGCGTGCGGGATCGGGCTGTCGAACACCCGCCACTCGGTGCCGCCGAGCGTGAAGCGCGCGGAGGAGAGCTTGCCATGCGCCTCGCCGCCGGAGTGGCGCTCCAGTTCCGTAACCTTGATGTGATCGGGAAACGCACGCTTCCACAGGATCAACGCTTCCTGCGCATCGCCCTGGAACATGAGGAAGGGAGTGGCTTGCATGGTTTTCGATCCTTGCCCGGCTCGCAGGAACAAAGCGGGCGGGGCATCGCGGTTCCCCAAAAGCAAAAGCCCGCCCGGATCGCTCCGGGCGGGCTTTCACTGTTTCAGCTTCGATGAAGCCGAAGACCGTTCTTACGAACGCGCCTTCAGGGCCTCGCCGAGGATGTCGCCGAGCGAAGCGCCCGAGTCCGACGAACCGTACTGCTCGACTGCTTCCTTCTCTTCGGCCAGCTGGCGGGCCTTGACCGAGAAGTTCGGCTTCTTGGAACGGTCGAAACCGGTGACCATGGCGTCGAGCTTCTGGCCGACCTGGAAGCGGTCGGGGCGCTGCTCGTCGCGGTCGCGGCCGAGGTCCGAACGCTTGATGAAGCCGGTGGCTCCATCGTCGCCAGCCTGGACTTCCAGGCCGCCGTCGCGAACTTCGAGAACGGTGACGGTGACGACCTGACCACGGCGCAGGTTGCCCTCAGCCGAGGAACCGGTGCCGCCGGCAGCCGGAGCACCACGCTCAAGCTGCTTCATGCCGAGCGAGATGCGCTCCTTCTCGACATCGACGTCGAGAACCACGGCCGAGACCTGCTCGCCCTTGCGGTGCAGAGCCAGCGCGTCTTCGCCCGAGATGCCCCATGCGATGTCCGACATGTGGACCATGCCGTCCACGTCGCCATCGAGGCCGATGAACAGACCGAATTCGGTCGCGTTCTTGACTTCGCCTTCGACCTGCGAGCCGACCGGGTGACGCTCTGCGAACGCTTCCCAGGGGTTCTGCTGGGCCTGCTTCAGGCCGAGCGAGATGCGGCGCTTGTCCGAATCGACTTCGAGAACGACCACTTCGACTTCCTGCGAGGTCGAGACGATCTTGCCCGGGTGGACGTTCTTCTTGGTCCAGGACATTTCCGAAACGTGGACGAGGCCCTCGATCCCGGCTTCCAGCTCCACGAAGGCGCCGTATTCGGTGATGTTGGTGACCGTGCCCTGCAGCTTCGCGCCGACCGGGTACTTGACGCCAGCGCCTTCCCACGGATCGCTTTCCAGCTGCTTCATGCCGAGGCTGATGCGCTGGGTTTCGCTGTTGATGCGGATGATCTGCACCTTCACGGTGTCGCCGATGGCGATCACTTCGCTCGGGTGGTTGACGCGCTTGTAGCTCATGTCGGTGACATGGAGCAGGCCGTCGATGCCGCCGAGGTCAACGAACGCACCGTAGTCGGTGATGTTCTTGACGACGCCGTCGATGACCTGGCCTTCGCTCAGCTTGTCGATCAGCTCGCTGCGCTGTTCGGCGCGGGTCTCTTCGAGGACGGCGCGGCGCGACACGACGATGTTGCCACGGCGACGGTCCATCTTGAGGATCTGGAAGGGCTGCGGCACATCCATCAGCGGGGTGACGTCGCGCACGGGGCGGATGTCGACCTGCGAGCCGGGGAGGAATGCAACGGCGCCGTCGAGGTCGACGGTGAAGCCGCCCTTGACGCGGCCGAAGATCACGCCTTCGACGCGCTTGCCTTCGCCGAACTCGCTTTCCAGCTTGTCCCAAGCGGCTTCGCGGCGTGCACGGTCGCGCGACAGCATTGCTTCGCCGTCGGCGTTCTCGACGCGGTCGACGTAAACTTCGACTTCGTCACCGACCTTCAGGCCGTGGTCGTCTTCGCCACGAGCGAACTCGCGCAGCGACACGCGGCCTTCGCTCTTGAGGCCCACGTCGATGACGGCCTTGTCGTTCTCGATCGCGGTGACGGTGCCCTTGACGACGCGGCCTTCGAAGCCGTCGTCAGCGACGCCGCCGAGCTGCTCGTCGAGCATCTTCGCGAAATCGTCGCGGGTCGGATTGGCAACAGATGCCATCAACACATTTCCTTCGTTCGATTTTTCCGGCCTGGCGGTTGTATCCGCCGGTCTTTTCTCCGCTGCCTGCACCATGCAGGAAAACGGGCCAAAGGGGCCGAACTGCCGCGGCGGCCGGATGCCGTTCGCGGCGCCCCTGAGGCAGATGCCTTTCGGGACCCGGGGCCATTACGCGCGAGGGGGCGGAAATGCAAGGGATTTGGCATTTCCCGTGACATCGACGGCCCCGCAACGACCACGGTGCGCAAGCGGCGGCGTCACACGTGTCCGGGACCTATGTGCTGGCCTTCACCGACCTCGTCGGCTTCGAGCGCGAACTGCAGGACGATGGCAGTATCGAGCTTGTCGAGCGGGGTCAGTTTGGCATCGCGTTTTTCGGCCGAGATGGCTTCTGCCTCCCAGGCTTTCGCTGCAGCCATCGCGATACCCCGGCGGTTTTCGAGCGGCTCGCTGAGGGCTTTCGCGCGCTGCAGCGCTTCTTGCTCTCTGCAGAAAGTTGCTGACATGCGCATTTTGTTGCTCCCTTAGCGCTTCATGTTTTGAAGACCGGCGACCACGCCCGGCTTTTCGGTCGGCTTCGATGCGTTGGTCTTCGGCTTTGCCGCCTTGGGCTTGCGGACTTCGCGGTTCGATTTTTTCTGCGACTTGGCCAT
Source organism: Sphingomonas sp. LH128 (assembly GCF_000293195.2). Lineage (NCBI taxonomy): Bacteria > Pseudomonadati > Pseudomonadota > Alphaproteobacteria > Sphingomonadales > Sphingomonadaceae > Sphingomonas > Sphingomonas sp. LH128. The sequence continues at coordinate 8,213 of NZ_ALVC01000089.1, read as the reverse complement.
GTTCGTTCTTCCTGTGCTGGTTCGATGGAGCGCGCCGTCAGGCGGCGACGACGTCCGGCAGGCTCGAAAATGCGGCCGCCGGACGGTAGATATTTGCCGCTTCCGAGCACAGATGGCGTTCGAGCAGCGAGAGAATCGTGGTGTCGGTCTCCGCGTCGAACTTGCGCGCGAACAGGTCTGGGCTTGCCTGCAAGCGGTCGATGTCGCGTTCGTCGTAATTGCGCGGGCGCAGCTTGATGTCGCCATCGGGGACCCAGTCTATCATCCGCAGATCGTCGTTCATGACGATGCCGTGGTCGCCGCCGTTCATCATCACGGTCTGGAAGAAGGCTTCGTCCGCGATAAAACTGTTGCGATAGAATGTTTTAAACGGGTCGGCTCGCCGATCATGGCAGGCATATTCGCAGAAGCCGCGGGTCACGGCCTTCCACTGAGTGCCGATGAAGGGGGTGCTGCCCGCGGGGTAGGGGCGGGCGGCTCCCGGCGTCAGCTTGCCATGCTCTTCGGTGAACCGATGGCTGATGCGATTCAGGGTGTCGGGCCGTTCCTTGCGCTGATCGAGCGCGCGGATGAACTGCCTGCCCGGATTGGCCGCAAAGAATTGACGGATGTAGTTCTGGCTCTTGAGAGGAAAGTCCTGGCCGGACAGGTTTATGTAATGCGTCCAGCGACCGTCCATTTCGAGGAGACGAGCCATTCCGCGCAATTCCGCATCGACGAGGCTGTAGCCGCCCCACCGCGCATTCTGCGGGTCGAGGATTGTGACCCCCTGATAGGGCTGTAGAAAGGACGCAATGTCATTCGCAAGGGCCTCGCCTGAGCTTTTGTCGACATGGATGACGTATTGATTTCCTGCTTGATAGATAGCCTCGAAGAGCCGCTTGAACTGCGCCGGATAGCGGTGAACGAGCAGGAAATAAGCAATCATGCGGTTGTCCATTTCGAGCCGCGCGTGACTGGCTGTCAAAATCCAGGCAATGGCGGCAACGTTTCCTGTCTCAGGAAAGCCGATCGAAAAGTATTTTTGATCGTGAAGAGACACCGCTGGACAGGGTTGCGACGAAATAAATTGCAACAGCGTGGCGAATACATGGCTATTCGCTGGAGATATTACAAGGTTTCCCGAAGACGGTAGTTTCGCTCGATCAGGAGTGGCGCTCGCGGGCAGGGCGGGAAATTCCGTTTCTCGCGCAATGGGGCCGCCAACATCGCTGGCTGAATTTTTTCATGCCGCTATCATGTCGTTCGGGAGAAAAGAGATGTCCGAACGGCTCGTGTGCCATCTGGCGCAATATGCGGCGTATCACCGCGACCGGCGCAACGTCATGACGCACATGATCGGCATTCCGATGATCGTGCTGGCGGTCGAGGTGCTGCTGGCGCGGCCCCGGATCGAGATCGCCGGCATCGGCCTTGCAGCCGTCGACTTCGCCATCGTCGCGGTGTGCTGCTTCTACTTCACGCTGGACCGCAGGCTGGCCTGCGGCATGGCGGCGGTGCTTGCGGTGGGCAAGGTGATCGGCGGCAAGCTGGCCGAGCAGGATACCGCGACGTGGCTGGGCTGGGCGTTAAGCCTGTTCGTGGTGGGCTGGCTGTTCCAGCTGCTCGGCCACAAGTGGGAGGGGCGCAAGCCCGCTTTCCTCGACGACGTGCGCGGTCTGCTGATCGGCCCGCTGTTCGTGCTGGCCGAGGCGGTGTTCCACTTCGGCAGGCGGCTCGAACTGCGCGGGGCAATCGAAAGGCGGCTCTCTCAGGCCGACTGAACGAGCGCGTCCACGGCGGCGATGGCGGCGGCGATCGCTTCCTCGCGCTTGAGGGTGGAGGTGTCGATCAGCAGCGCATCGGCGGCGGCGGCCAGCGGGGCGTCCTTGCGGCCCTTGTCGCGGGCGTCGCGGGCGGCGAGGTCGGCGGCGATATCTTCCAGCGAAGCGTCGCGGCCATGCGCCTGCATCTCGAGGAAGCGCCGCTGGGCGCGGGCCTCGACCGAGGCGACGACGAAGAGTTTGGCCTGGGCCTCCGGCGCGATGACGGTGCCGATGTCGCGCCCGTCGAGCACCGCACCGCCGGGCTGGGTGGCGAAGCTGCGCTGCCGTTCGAACAGGGCCTGGCGCACAGCCGGATGGATCGAGACGCGGCTGGCGAGGCCGCCGGTCGCTTCGGAGCGCAGTTCCGGGTCGGCCAGCAGTTCGGGCGCGAACGTGCAGGCGGCCAGCGCGTCGGCCGGATCGTCCGGATTGCCGCTGCTCAGATCGCACTGGCGGCCCACCGCACGGTAGAGCAGCCCGGTGTCGAGATGCGGCAGGTGGAAGTGCGCCGCCAGCGCTTTGGCGATCGTGCCTTTGCCCGAGGCGGTCGGTCCGTCGACGGCGATGATCATGCGGTCAGGCCCTCCAGCATGGTTTCGAATACGGGGAAGCTGGTGGCGATCGGGCGCACGTCGTCCACTTCGACGCCTGCGCGGCTGGCAAGGCCGGCGACCGCCATCGACATGGCGATGCGGTGGTCGAGGTGCGTGGCGATGGTGCCGTTGGTGCCGACCAGCGGCTCGCCGCCGGTGCCGGTGATGATCAGGCCGTCCTCGGTCTCGCGCACCGTGGCGCCAGCGGCGGCGAGGGCGGTCGCCATGACGGAGATGCGGTCCGATTCCTTGACGCGCAGTTCCTCGAGGCCCGTGGTGGTGGTGACGCCCTCGGCCAGCGCGGCGGCGACGAACAGGACGGGGAACTCGTCGACCATGGCGGGCACGATCGCGGGATCGACATCGATGCCCTTGAGCGCGGAGTGCCTGACCAGCAAATCGGCGACCGGTTCGCCGCCGACCTCGCGCGGATTCACTTCCTCGATGGACCCGCCCATCTGGCGCAACACTTCGACGATCCCGGCGCGGGTGGGGTTGAGGCCGACGTTCTCGATCAGCACTTCGCTGCCTGGGATCACGAGAGCGGCGACAATGAAGAAGGCGGCGGAAGAAGGATCGCCCGGAACCTCGATGGTCTGGGGTTTGAGTTCGGCCTCGCCCCGGATCGAGATGACGCGCGCGCCGTTGGCATCGGTCTCGACGGTGAGATCGGCGCCGAATCCGCGCAGCATCCGCTCGGAGTGGTCGCGGGTGGGCACCGGCTCGATGACGGTGGTGATGCCGGGCGTGTTGAGGCCGGCCAGCAGGATCGCGCTCTTCACTTGCGCCGAGGCCATCGGCAGGCGGTAGCGGATCGGCACCGCCGGGCTGGCACCTTTAAGGATAAGGGGCAGGCGGCCGCCTTCCGATGCCTCGAAGCTGGCGCCCATCTCGGAAAGCGGATCGATGACGCGGCCCATCGGGCGCTTGGAGAGCGAGCCGTCGCCGATGAAGGTCGCGGTGATCGGGTGGCTGGCGACGAGGCCCATCAGGAGGCGCGTTGACGTGCCCGAATTGCCCATGTCGAGCGGCGCTTCGGGCTGGAGGAGCGCACCCACGCCGACACCGTTGACGGTCCAGGCGCCTTCCCCGGTGCGCGTCACGGCGGCGCCCATCGCGCGCATGGCTGCGGCGGTGGAAAGCACGTCCTCGCCTTCGAGCAGGCCGGTCACCTTCGTCTCGCCCACCGCCAGCGCGCCCAGCATGATCGAGCGATGGCTGATCGACTTGTCGCCCGGAACCCGGATTCGCCCTTTGAGCGGCCCGGTCGGCAGGAAGCGGCGGGGGCGCATGTTCAGGGTGTCGTGGCTCACGGGGTTGGACTTTCGAGGCTGGAATGCTGCAAAAACGGGGCGGCTTTTGACAGCGCCTGTCCGCTATGGCAAGGCGCGCGCCCTGATGCGGCCTTGCGCGCCTAATCTCGCGAGACTTGATTAAGTGCGCAGGCTTTCCCATCAAGACACGCAATTTACTTCGCCCGCGCCATCCGGAACGGGCCAGACGAGGACTTTCCATGGCCAAGGCTGAATGGGGCGCCAAGCATGGCTGCCCGAAATGCGGCACCCGCTTCTACGACCTGGGCAAGGATGACCCGGTCACCTGCATCGAATGCGGCAACGAATGGACCCCCGAGCCGGTGCTCAAGTCCAAGCAGCCGATTCCCTACGAGGAAATCCAGAAGAAGAAGGAAGTCGTCGAGACCGAGGACGAGGATCTGGCCGAAGAGGATCTCGACATCGATGACGACGGCGATTCGCCGGACAACGATGTGGACCTCGGCGGTGACGACGATCTCGGCATCGGTGCCGGCGGCGACGACGAAGACCACGACAACTGATCTGACACGGGGCCGGTCCGCTTTATAGCGAACCGGCCCCGGCTGATTTTGGGGTGCTTGTTCGGTGGCGCACGCTGCTGCGCTTTCGCTCCCCCAGTCATTCCCGCGAAGGCGGGAACCCATCTCCCGACGGCTCCTGGTGAACCCGCATCAGTTGGGCCACCCGCCTTCGCGGGGATGACGGGTGAGCAGGAGCGCAGGTGTGGTTTTGAACGGCGAGCCGGGCTTCAAAACTCGCTGCCGAAAAAAATCGACATCACGCAAATTTTCCTCTTGCCAAGTTTTCGGGCCGCCCGTAGATGGCGGCCTCCCAAGCGGAAGCGCTTCTTTGAAACGCCGAAAACAAGGGAAACGGGTTGGTCCTCCCAGGGCTAACTTGCTGAAATGATTGGGGCCTTAGCTCAGCTGGGAGAGCGCCTGCATGGCATGCAGGAGGTCAGCGGTTCGATCCCGCTAGGCTCCACCATTTCGCTACATTGAAGTTTCGCATGATTGCGACACGCTGGTTGACGAGGTTTCGTCCACTGGCGTTTTTTGCTATCAGCTCATGCATCCGCCGGTCAGCGAGGTTTCGCCCACCGGCGTTTTTGGCGTGTTTCGCGCCGGATTTGAAGGAGTGAACGGCCTATGTTCGACAGTCTGTCAGATCGCCTTGGTGGCGTCTTCGACAAGCTGCGCGGCCGTGGTGCGCTCAAGGAGCAGGACGTTCTCGATGCCATGCGCGAAGTGCGCATCGCGCTTCTCGAGGCCGACGTCGCGCTGCCGGTCGTGCGCCGCTTCATCGATACCGTCACGGAAAAGGCCGTCGGTCAGAACGTCCTGCGCTCGGTCACGCCGGGCCAGCAGGTCGTCAAGATCGTCAACGACGCGCTGATCGAGACGCTGGGCGGCGAAGAGACCCCCGGCCTTGACCTTGAGGCCGTGCCGCCGATCGTCATCATGATGGTCGGCCTCCAGGGCTCGGGCAAGACCACCAGCACCGCCAAGATCGCCAAGCTTCTCAAGGAGAAGCAGGGCAAGAAGGTGATGATGGCCTCGCTCGACGTGAACCGTCCGGCGGCGCAGGAACAGCTCAAGGTGCTGGGCGAGCAGGTGAGCGTCGCCACGCTGCCGATCATCGCCGGCCAGCAGCCCACCGAGATCGCGACGCGCGCCATGCAGGCCGCGCGCCTGCAGGCCGTGGACGTGCTGCTGCTCGACACCGCGGGCCGTCTCCACGTCGACCAGCAGCTGATGGACGAGATGAAGGCGGTCGCCGCCATCTCGACCCCGCGTGAAACGCTTCTGGTGGTCGACTCGCTGACGGGTCAGGACGCGGTCAACGTCGCGCAGTCGTTCGCGGGGCAGGTGGACCTCACCGGCGTCGTGCTGACCCGCATGGACGGCGATGCGCGCGGCGGTGCGGCGCTGTCGATGCGTGCCGTCACCGGCAAGCCGATCAAGTTCGCAGGCACCGGCGAGAAGATGGATGCGCTGGAGGTCTTCCACCCCAGCCGCGTCGCCAACCGCATCCTCGGCATGGGCGACATCGTCTCCATGGTCGAGAAGGCCGCCGAAGCGGTCAAGATCGAGGATGCAGAAGCGCTCGCCAAGCGCATGGAGCAGGGCAAGTTCGACATGAACGACCTGCGCATGCAGCTCAAGCAGATGCAGAACATGGGCGGCCTCGGCGCGCTGGCGGGCATGATGCCGGGCATGAAGAAGGCCAAGGCGGCGATGCAGCAGTCGGGCATGGACGACCGCGTCCTCCTGCGCATGGACGCGATCATCGGCTCGATGACGCCGAAGGAGCGCGGCAATCCTGCACTGCTCAACGCCAAGCGCAAGATCCGCGTCGCCAACGGCTCGGGCACCCAGGTCCAGGACGTCAACAAGCTGCTCAAGATGCACCTGGAGATGTCCAAGGCCATGAAGCAGATCAAGAAGATGGGCGGCCTCAAGGGGCTGGCCGCGATGTTCGGCAAGGGCGGCCTCGATGCCGCGATGCCGGGCCTTGGCGGTGCCGGTCTCGGTCCCTCGGCCGGGGGCTTCCCCGGGCTTGGTGGCGGCGGGGCCGATCTCAGCAAATTCCTGAAACGATAATCTCAAATATTCCCAGAATTATAGAAAGGTAAGTCTCATGTCCGTTTCGATCCGTCTTTCGCGTGGTGGTGCCAAGAAGCGCCCGTACTACAAGATCGTCGTCGCCAACGCGACCGCGCCGCGCGACGGCAAGTACCTGGAGCAGGTCGGCACCTACAACCCGATCCTCGCCAAGGACGACGAGAACCGCGTGCGTCTGGTCGAGGACCGCGTGCGTTACTGGCTCGGCGTTGGCGCCCAGCCGACCGACCGCGTTGCCCGCCTGCTCGACAAGGCCGGTGTGAAGGAGCGCGCCGCTACCAACAACCCGAAGCAGGCAGAGCCCGGCAAGAAGGCCAAGGAGCGCGCTGAAGACCGCGCCACCAAGCTGCGCGAAGCTGAAGAAGCCGCTGCCGCTGCAGCCGCTGCTCCGGCCGAGGAAGCTGCTCCCGAAGCAGCCACCGAGGAATCGACCGAGGCGTAAGTCTTGGTACAGCCCGGTAAGGATCGCCCCGTCACGCTTGCCGCCGTTTCCGGCGCGCATGGCGTGATGGGGGAGGTTCGCCTCAAGCTGTTCGGTGAAGGCGTGGCTGCGCTCAAGCGCTACCGCGCCTTCAACGATTCCAGCCTCACTGTCGTGAAGCTGAAGGACGACGGCAAGGGCGGCGCGATCGCCCGATTCGACGAGGTGAAGGACCGCAACGCGGCGGAAAAGCTGCGCGGCACCGTGCTCACTGTCCCGCGCTCGGCGATGCCGGCGCTGGCGGAGGGTGAGTATTACCACGCGGACTTCCTCGGCCTGCCTGCCGTGTCGGAAGAGGGCGAGGCGCTGGGTATGTGCGTGGCGGTCGAGAACTTCGGCGCGGGCGACGTGCTGGAGATCGAACGGCCGGTGAGCGAGGACGGCAAGCGCCGCCGCTTCATGGTGCCGATGACGCCCGCCGCCGTGCCCGAATGGAACGACGAGCGTATCGTCCTCAACGCGGCCTTCGCGGAAGAATAGCTCGCCTTGTCGCGTGCTGTCCGGCGATGTATATACAGTGTATATATACATTGCCGGAGCGCGTCATGGGCAAGGTATACACCACCAGAAGCTTCAAGTCGGGCAATTCGGTCGCGATTCGGATGCCCGCTGGTCTGGGTATCGAGCCGGACCGCGAATGGATCGCCGAATGGGTCGACGGTGACTTGCGCCTGCATGCCAAGGAGCAGCCAAGGCGCAAGATCGACGTCAGTGGCTTCGCGGGCAAGGCGCCCTGGCTCAAGCGCTGCCACCGGAACTGCGCGAATTCGAGGAACGGCCGAGCACTATCGCTGCCCGCGAGAAGGCTGAGAGCGGCGAGTGACGCGCTATATGATCGACGCCGATAGCTCGATCTACGCGATGGTGGATCAGGCAAGTCCGGTCAATGCCCGGCTGGCCGATTGCGAACCGGGTGATGTGGTCATATCGACCATCAGTTTCGCCGAGATCGCATTGGGCGTGCAACTGCAGGAGCCGCCGCCGCCAGGAGTCCTCGAGGCATTTCTCGAAGCCGTGCCGCTGATGCCGTTCGATGAAATGGCCGCGCGCGAATATGCTCGGTTGCCGTTCAGGCGCGCCCGTTTCGATCGCCTGCTGGCCGCACACGCGCTGAGCATCGCTGCGATCGTCGTCACGAACAACGAAGCCGACTTCGCGGACGTGGCCGGGTTGAAGGTGGAGAACTGGACGAGATAATGCCGGGCGGCGCGGTCGGGAGAGAAGTCTGGCGACTGCTTCCGCCCCGTTGCGGACATTCGATCGCCACGATACCATCGTGGAATGTTCGAAAGCCCTCCATACATGTTCATTGCGACCGTCTTCGGTCTAGCGGTGCTTGTAGGGTTCTTGCCCGCCAGAAAGTACCGGACGGCGCTAATCGGATGCATCGCCCT
>NZ_ALVC01000088.1:0-12182 GCF_000293195.2 Sphingomonas sp. LH128 | reverse complement strand
TGTCGGCTGCCCTCGTCGGTATCGACGGGTCCATAGACTGGCTTTGCCTGCCACGCTTTGACGCGCCGGCCTGCTTTGCTGCCCTGCTCGGCACGTCAGAGAACGGACGGTGGAAGATTGCTCCGGCTGATACCGCAACCAGGGCAACCCGGCGCTATCTCTCGGATACCGGCATCATCGAGACCCGCTTCGAGACCGCGACCGGGGTGGTGACCCTGACAGACTTCATGCCGATCAGTGAAATGGAGAACCAGGTCGATGTGATCCGCATCGTAACGGGCATCTCGGGTGCGGTGGAGATGGACATGGAGTTCATCCTGCGCTTCGAGAACGGACAGGCAATCCCGTGGGTGACACGCAAGGACTATGGCATCAGCGCCGTTGCCGGGCCCAATGCGCTCGAGTTGCATACCAGCCTTGCGCTCGAGAACCGCGACATGCGCACGGCAGCCCGCTTTACCGTAGCGGAAGGCGAGAGCGTTCCGCTTACCCTGTCCTATCACCCCTCGAACAAGATGCCGCATTTCATCACGGATCGTCACGAGGCGCTCGAGCGGACCGCAACGTGGTGGCGGGAGTGGGTGAAGAGCGGCAGTATCAATGACATGCCCGACGACTGGTGTGATCCGGTAGTCCGCTCGCTCATCACCCTGAAGATGCTCACTTACAAGGCCACAGGCGGCATCGTGGCGGCACCAACCACGTCCCTGCCAGAAGCCATCGGGGGCGCGCGCAACTGGGACTATCGGTATTGCTGGCTGCGCGATTCAGCGCTGACGCTCTACGCATTGCTCAATGCCGGATATCGCGAGGAAGCCGAGGCTTGGCGACAGTGGCTGCTGCGCGCAGTGGCAGGCGCGCCGGAGCAGCTTCAGATCATGTATGGTCTTGGCGGGGAGCGCTGGCTGCCCGAGTTCGAGATTCCCTGGCTGCAGGGCTTCGAAGGCAGCAAGCCCGTGAGGGTGGGCAATGGCGCGGCTGACCAGATGCAGCTCGATGTCTATGGTGAGTTAATCGACACCCTTCATACCGCTCGCGATGCCGAATTGCAGCCGCAGGACGAAGCGTGGCGGTTGCAGAAGGTGCTGCTTGATCACGTCGAGGAAGTCTGGGAGACGCCCGATCGCGGGATTTGGGAAGTGCGCGGCCCGGCGCGGGCCTTCACGCATTCGCGGATGATGTGCTGGGTGGCATTCGATCGCGCGATCGAAACCGCCGAAAGGTTCGAGCTTGAAGGGCCGGTCGAACGCTGGCGCGAAGTGCGGCAGATGATCCATGACCAAATCTGCGATCAGGGCTTCGACACCGAACTGAACAGCTTCGTCCAGTATTATGGCGGGAAGACCCTGGACGCGAGTCTGCTGCTCATGGCGCAATTCGGCTTCCTTCCCCCCAGCGACCCGCGCGTGCAGGGCACGATTGCGGCGGTGGAGCGCGAACTGCTGCAGGGCGGCTTCGTCCAGCGCTATTCCACCGCCAGCGCCGATGATGGCGTGGGCGGCAGGGAAGGCGCATTTCTTGCCTGCAGCTTCTGGCTCGTCGACGCCTATGTGCTTTCGGGCAGGTTGGAAGATGCCCGCGATCTGTTCGAGCGGTTGATCGGGCTCGCGAACGATCTGGGTCTGCTTGCAGAAGAATACGATGCGCAGGACAATCGCCTACTCGGCAACTTCCCGCAGGCGTTCTCGCACATTGGTCTCGTGAACTCCGCTCACAACCTCGTAATGGACAAGGGGCCTGCGGCTCAGCGCGCCGATAGGTGCGCTCCACGATCTCAGAGGAAACCCTCGACCAATGGGTGTCGTAAGCCGGTGTCCGCGCTGATGCGGCCTGATCCTAGGCGATCCCCGAATTTCTGACCATAAAGATCGGCAGGAAAGCCAAGGGCATGCCGAAGTCGTCCGCAAGCCGACATGCGAGCGGTCGTGCCGGAACGACTTGAGCCGTTTGCCCCTGCCGGGAAAGCGGAACGTCCGCAGCTGTGAACCGAAAATATGGCGCTGGGCGTCCGGGAAAGGTCGTTTCAATATTCTTCCAATTGCTCGCGCAGGATCAACCCATCGCCAGACACCCTTCAATGTTGCCTAAATGGCACAACTTCTCGCGACTGATCGTCCTTATATTGCCAATAAGTCGCAATAGCGGTAGCCACGCGATTGTTGATACTCAGTCGCAAAAGGGTGTTTATGTTTTCCGTTCGTTCGATCGCGCTGTGCACTGCTGCAGTATTCGCCATGACGACGGCGGTTGCCGCCCATGCAGAGGAACCGGCGGCCGAAAATGCGGGCGCGGCTTCAAACGGTGACGAGATCATCGTTACTGGCGGCATTTCGGGTACCAAAACCGAAACGCCGCTGATTCAAGTGCCTCAGCCGCTCACCGTCATCACCTCGGAGCAGTATCTCTCGCAAGGCGCGATCAGCATCAGCGATACCGTGAAGTATGCCGCCGGTGTGCTCGCGAATGCCTATGGCCGCGATACCCGCGTCGATGGCTTCCGCGTGCGCGGCATCAATGCCCTGCAGTTTCGCGACGGCATGCGCGACGTCTTCTCGTACTACGCGAGCATCACCTCGGACCCCTACAACTTCGAGCGTGTCGAGATCGTGCGCGGCCCGGCTTCGGTGCTGTTCGGCCAGGGTTCGATCGGCGGTATCGTCAACCTTGTTTCCAAGACGCCGGAATTCCGCACAGGCGGCGAATTCAATGTCGTCTACGGCAGCTACGACCGTAAGGAAGCCATGGGCGACATCAATGTCGCGCTGGCCGACAATCTTGCGATCCGAGCCGTGGCGCGCGTGCGCGACGCCAACACTTACGTCGATCACGTACCCGACGACCGCGTGATGTTCGCGCCTTCGATCCGCTGGCAGCCCACGCCCGACACCAACGTCGTGGTGACCGGGCTCTATCAGGAGGACGACACCGGCTCGACCTCGCAGTTCCTGCCGATCGTCGGCACGTTCCTGCCCAATGCTGCCAACCCGAGCGGCAAGCTCGATCCCTACACCTTCGTCGGCAACGCAGGCTGGGACCGCTACGCTGGTCGCTCCCTGCAGGGCGGGGCCGCGATCACTCACAATTTCTCGGACAGCGTCCGCGTCAGTCTCAAGGCCCGCTACATCGACAGTGACCTCGAATATAACACCCACTACGCCGACAGCTATTCCAACCCGACCGATCCGTTCCTGCCCTATGCCCAGTACGGCACGTATGGCCGCACCATCGGCCTTTATGCCGATGCCAGCGACGCGCGGATGAACGTCTTCTCGACGGACAACAACGTCCAGTTCAAGTTCAACACCAGTGCCAATATCGAGCACACCATGCTCGTCGGCATCGACTATAGCTGGAACAAGGTGGGCAAGCGCTATGCGGCGACGCCCGGCATCACCTACGACGCAAACGGCACCCCCGATTTCGACGCTATCGAAAAGATCGACATCTACGACATCAATTACGATGCGCTTCAGACTTACGATCCCACCGGCCCGTTCACCAATGAATCGCAAAAGCAGCTTGGCATTTACGTACAGGACCAGATCCGCGCATTCGACCGCGTCTCTGTCGTCGTCGGCGCCCGCCGCGACCGCGTGACCGGCTCCTCGGGCCAGAAGGACAATGCCACCACGTTCCGTGCGGGCATCGTCGGCGAACTGGGCGCCGGCTTCTCGCCTTTCTTCAGCTACACCGAGAGCTTCCTGCCGCAGGCCGGTACCATCATGCTGCCCGGCGGCATCCCCGGCGATCCCTACAAGCCGCTGACCGGCACGCAGTACGAAGCGGGCGTCAAGTGGCAGCCCGAGCCGCACACCCTGGTCACCGTCACCGCCTTCAAGATCAAGGAGCAGAACCGCGTGCTCTATCTGGCGGAGAACGCGACCACCCAATCGGGCGTGCTGAACACCAAGGGCATCGAAGTCGAGGCGAGCCACACGCTGCCGGGCAACTTCCAGCTGCTGCTCAACTATGGCTACAACAAGCTGAAGTCGGAAACCGACACCAATCTAGACTACATGCCGCGGCATGTCGCCTCGGCATGGACGACGAAGACCTTCGGCATCCCGGGCGACGCGCAGCTACGCCTTGGTGCGGGCGTCACCTATAATGGCAAGAGCCGCTCGACCAGCGCGATCTGGTCCATCGTCACACCCTCGCGCACGAACGTCGATGCTCTTGCAGAAGTCTCGTGGGAGAACTGGCGCTTCTCGGTCAACGCGACGAACCTGCTCAACGAGATCCAGTACGCATCCTGCCTGGCGCGCGGCGACTGCTTCGTGGCGGCTCCGCGCAACATCATGGGCTCGATCGGCTACCGTTTCTGATCCGACACCTACTCCTATCGCCATCGTGCGCCACTGCAGCGCACGATGGCGTAGTCTCGCCACTCTCTTCCTTCGTCCCGATCGCGCGGCCGGCCTGCTGGAGGCTTCGCCAGCCCGAGAGTCGGCATTTTGCTGGCGCCGGTTTGGATAGAGGCATTGGTTTGGAAGGCGAACTTCTTGTTGCCAAACAGAGTAGCTGACCGTCCGTACCTGAGAACGAGATGCGGGCGCTTCAACGACCGATAAGGGGCGCCGGGAGCTATCCAGCCATGGCCGCAGAAATGGCCTGATCAAGCATAGTCTGTCCAAACGGTTTGCCCAATCGAACGATCCGCTGCTGGGAGCCTGCTGGTACGTCACCATATCCGCTGGCAAGGATGATAGGGATGTCCGCCCGTATCTCCGTGACATGGTCGGCCAATTGGGTTCCCGTCATCTGTGGCATCGCCTGATCTGTGATGACCAGGTCGATGTCCGGATACTGCCGGACAAGGGCAAGAGCCTCCGCGCCGGAATTCGCTTCCAGAACCTCATGCCCCAAATCCTCCAGCAAGGCGGAGGTATTCATGAGGATCAGGAAATCATCGTCCACGACCAGGATCTTCAGCTTTCCGGCGAAGGATGCCCTGCTTTCGCGCTGGGGTGCCGCCGGCGCGGCGTCCGGTTCGGCAGCAGGCAGCCACAAGGTTGCGCTGGTGCCGCGCCCGACAATGCTATCCAGTGTAAATCCGCCCTCCAGTTGCTTGGCTAGCCCATGGATCATGGAAAGGCCGAGGCCAGTGCCCTTGCCGATGCCTTTCGTCGTGAAAAAGGGCTCGGTTGCGCGGGCCAGCGTCGCTTCATCCATGCCGCTGCCGGTATCGATGACCGACAGGCCTATATAGGTGCCCGCCAAGAGGCCGTCAGACGGAATGTCCTTCGCTTCACGGCACTGGGCAACCACCTTGATGGTGCCGCCCTCCGGCATGGCGTCGCGGGCATTGACGGTCAGGTTCAGCAAGGCCAGCTCCAGCTGGTTGCTGTCTGCCAGAACGGCCGGAAGATGGTCCGGGAATTGCAGGTCGAGGGACCATGCCGGGCCCAGGGTGCGCTCGATCAGTTCGCGCACGTCATTGACCAGCACCGGCACGTCGATACGCTCCGATGCCAGGTCCTGACGACGGGCGAATGCCAGCATGCGCTGCGTCAGGGCGGCCCCGCGCTCCGCACCCTGCTGGGCATTCTCGATCAGCTTCTGCGTATGGGGATCGGCCGGAATGCGTTTCTGAAGGAGCGTGAGGCTGCTGGTGATCGCCATCAGGAGGTTGTTGAAGTCGTGCGCGATGCCGCCGGTGAGTTGGCCGACAGCCTCCATCTTCTGCGCCTGTCGCAGCGCGTCCTCCGCCTGCTGGCGGTTGGCGACTTCCTGCTCGACCCGGCTTTCCAGCGTATCGTTCAATTCGCGCAGCTTGGCCTCGTTCTCTTTGGCCGCCGTGACATCATAGATGACGCCGATCAGGCGATAGCCGGCGCCTTCGCGCACAATCTCGCCGCGCCGTGCTATCCAGCGCATCGCACCATCGTCGTTTCGCCGAATGCAGAACTCCGCGTCGAGGCCATCGGGAATGGCGCCCTCGCGGTGGCTGGGGATGAGGAGGGCATTCTCCCCCTGCAACACACCGTTGATCGTCTGTACGGGCAGGACGGGGGCAGGGTGGAGGCCCAGCAACCGGCAGAATTCATCGGAAACCGCAGTCGTGGCATAGCCGTCGACATATTCGAAAGTGCCGACGCCGCCTGCGCTCTGGGCGACACGAAGGCGCTCCTCTGTCCTCTTGCGTTCGGTAACGTCGACCAGGATGCCGGTGAACCGCACCGGCTGATCATTCTCGTCGAGATGGCCTTGCCCCCGCGCGTGCATCCACAAGGGGACGCCGACGGGATCGACGACGCGAAACTCCTTGGAGAAGAGTTCCGCGCCCGACAGGATGCCCGCCACGGCGATGCGGATACGGGCGCGGTCCTCCGGATGGATGGCGGTGAAAAAGGCGCTGGTCGGTAGGTCGTTCGCCGTCTGCGGATCAAGGCCGAAGAGTTCCGCGAAGTGCGCATCGACCGACAATCGTTCGGCCGCAATGTCCCAATCCCAGGTTCCACTGGCGCCCGCCGCCGCGAGGATGGAGCCGATCTGTTCTGGCTTGATCACGGTCAGATGCCGTCCTCTCCCACCACGCGCTCTATAAACTCGCCCAGTAATTCCTTCAACATGGCCAGCGACGGCAGGTCCATGATCATCGCGATATAGCCCCGAATGTCCCGGCTGCGCACCGCGAAATCGATATAAAGAAAGAGGACGAGCCCGTCCGTCTTGCCGTCCTCGCTCACCTCGAACAGGCTGGCCCCGGTTCCGCGCAGAACTTCCGGAATGGTCATGGTAAGCGAGCGACGAAGCATGTTCGCCATCGTCGCTAGGCAGCTGTTTAGTATGACATTGCCGGTTTCAGCCAGCGCCTCCTGCTCCATGTCGAGCACATCCTGCGCGGACAATTCGCCGCCGGTCACCGCCCGCACCAGCTCCAGACTGTTCGTCTCGGGAAAGATCAGCAGCGCACGGCCGGAAAACGGGCCGGAAAAATCCTGACGCACGGCAACCAGATCGGTCACTTCACGTTCGCTGATGAGCCGTGCGGCTCGCTTCTGGCTCACCACTTCGATGGACGGCACCGACAGGAATACCTGGTCGCCGATCATCTTGCGCAGGCTGGATGCCGCGCGGCTGACGCCGATGTTCACGATTTCGGTCAGTGCGTCGCGTTCAAGCTCGGCGAGCACAATGCTTTCAGGAATCACGCGCGCTGCGATCTGAGACGGAGTGCGGCCCCCGAGAGGAAGGGTTCCAGAGCATCGGGCGTCACGGGTTTGGCGACGAAAGCGGCGCCGATTTCCCGCGCGCGCGCTATGATCTCGTCCTGGATATTGGCAGTGATGATGGCGATAGGCATATCGGGTCGCAGAACGTGCAACTCGGCGGCAAGTTCAAGCCCGTCCTTCTCCGGCATGTTGAAATCAATCAGCGCGACGTCGGCGGGCTGTTCCGCGATGAGCTCCAGCGCCTGACCGGCGTTGCCGGCCTCGATCTTCCGCCAGTCCGGCTGCAGTTCCGCGAGGGCCTTTCCCGCGACGATTCTCGCCAGCTTGCTGTCATCGACAATCAGAACGGTAACGGACATCAGGCACTCCGGAAACAGGGAATATCGCGGCATTCTCGGCCATGGTTGCTAAGGCGTTTTGGTCGCTCTGTCGCTATCCGAAATCATTGGCTCAAAAATATTTCGCGCGAGAAAGCCTGACTCCGGTACGCCCCGAATGACAGGACGAAGCGCGAGCAGGACCTGCGCGACGGCCATGTGCAGCTTGTGAACGGCAGTGATGTCCACCACGGCCTCCGGCGCATCCTGCAAGGCAGCGAGCAGCGTTTCCGCATCCTCGACGCCGCAACGCCCCTCCAGACGGATGGTGTCGTCGGTTTTGCGCACGGTCATGCGGCCAGGTCCGGCAGGTCGAGGACGAGAAGGACGCTGCCATCGCCCATGAGGGCGGAGCCGATGACCCCTCGGGCAGAGGACAGCATGCCTGTCGGGGGGCGCACGATCGTATCGATGCGTTCGGCGAAATCATCGACCCGCAGCGCGATTGGCTCGCCGCGGCTCTGCGTCACCACCAGCTTGGCGTGAGGCCCTTCCGCGCGGCGGGCATCGAGCAGGGTCGCGAGGTCGAGCACGGGCACGGTCCGGTCACGCAGGACGCAGGCGATGCCCCGGCCGACCGGGAACAGCACGGACCGATCGATGCGAACCGTCTCGACCACCTGATCGAGGGCCACACCATAGCGCTCGCCGCCGACCTCCACGACCAGCAGTTGCGTCGTGAGCGCATTGGCAGGCAGGCGTATGCTGAAAATGGTGCCCTGGCCGGCGGTGCTGTCGATCTCGATGGAGCCTCGCAACCTGTCGATGGCCGCCTGCACGGCATCCATGCCGACGCCTCGTCCGGATACTTCCGTGACAGCGCCAGCAGTCGAAAAACCGGGAGCGAAGATGAGGCGTAGCGCGGCTGCATCGGTCAGAACCTCGGCTGCGTCCTGTCGCAGGAGGTCGCGTGCAACGGCGACCTGCCGAATATGCTTGGGATCAATGCCTGCCCCATCGTCGCTCAGCGTGGCAACCACCGCGTCTCCCTCGCGAGCGAAGCTCAGGGCGATCCTGCCCTCCTGCGGTTTTCCCGCCGCACGGCGAACCTCGACGGCTTCTATGCCATGATCGATGGCATTGCGGACCATGTGGAGCAGAGGTTCGAAGAGGCCGTCGGCAATCTGCTTGTCGACCTCGATCTTTTCCCCGGCAATGGTAAGCGTCACGCTCTTGCCCAGGCTTTGCGCGATCTCGCGTGTGAGCCGTGGCAGGCGCTGGAGCGCAGGTTCAAGGGGAACCAGCCGCACGGCGGTCAGATTGCGATGGAGGGAACCCATCGCCCGCTCGATGGTCGCCTGGACGGCGCGGATGCGTGCCGCAAGGGCATGATCGACGCCCTGCGCGTCCTCGGCCAGCGGGGCGAGTGCGTTGATTGCCACGGCAAGGTCGGCCAGCCCGTCAGCCATCGCATCCACCCGTGCGGATTCGACTCGCAGCACGCTCGTATCGACGCGAGATGTACGGGCGATTTTGCCCCGGTCCCCGGACATCAGCTCCGCAAATTGCACCTGATCGGGTTGCAGTCGGAAGGCGGCGCGAACCCTGTCCGGAGAGGCCGAACTGAGGCCCTCCAGGACGCCGAAGCAGGAGAAAGGCTCGATGGCCGTGGCACTAGGCCATGCTCCGTCGCGGGGGAGCATGGTGAGCGTGAGCAGGTTCGGCACGGCTTCCGCCACCGCCAGCGGGTCTTCGCCGCGAAAGAAGCAATCGGCATCCGGCGCGTAGCAAAACGCGACGACGGGCCCCGCCGCACCCGCGATGATCGCTGCCTCCCTCTCCGACAGGCGAGCGAGCCAGTTCTGGTTGTCCACCACCGGGTCAGGGGAAGGGGGCTCGGCAGCGCGCGACGTGAGACGGGCAATTGCCTGTTCACTCTTTGCCGGGGCATCCTCGCTCAACCGGCCGTCCCGCTCCATGTCGTCGATCCAGCGGTCAACCTCATCAAGGCTGGCGACAAGCGCGTCGGTCTCTGCCGCTTCGAGAGCGCAGGTGCCCTTGCGGACCCGCTCCAGAAGATCCTCGGCAGCATGCAGCAGCCGTTCGGCAGGGCCGAGGTCGAACACCACCACGGACCCCTTGAGCGTATGGATCGCCCGAAAAGCGCTGTCGATGGCGGCGACGTCGGTGGGATCGCGCGACAGGGCGGCAAAATCCTTGCCCGCCTGCGCGACGAGTTCGCGCCCCTCGATCAGAAATTGTTCAAGCAGTTCGTCCATTACGGCTTACGATAGACGATTGCGTCCGGAAGACGAGAGAGGGTGAAGCGATCGGAGATGCGCCCCATGGACTCGCTATGGCCGAGGCAGATGGTCCCGCCGGGGTTGAGGGCATCGAAGAGGTTGTTCGCTGCAATCAACCGAGAGCTGTCGTCAAAATAGATCAGCAGGTTGCGGCACAGGATCACATCGAACAGGCCCAGCCCGCTCAGGCTGCTCGCGTCGATGATGTTGGCGGCGACAAAGCGCACCGATTCCCGCAAATCCTGAATGATGCGGCGGCGATGCCCATGTTCCGGCTCGAAATAGCTTTCACGTACGGTGTCGGGCAGGCGGGCGAGCGCCCGTTCCGCGAAATGCCCGTCCTGTGCTTTGGCAATGGCACCCGTATCTATGTCGGACCCGACGATCTCGACATTATAGGCATCCACCAGCGGCCAGTTTTCCAGCAGCCAGAGCGCGATCGAATAAGCCTCCTCGCCCGTCGAGCAGGGCATGGACCAGATGCGGACAAGATCGCCCGGACGCTTGGTCCGGACCAGTTCGGGGAGGATGTCGCGGGAGAGGGCCGCAAGTTGATGCTCCTCGCGATAGAAATAGGTCTCGTTGATGGTGAAGGCGTTGATCAGCGCCTCACGCTCGGCCAGATGCACGCCGATAAAGCCCAGATAGGCTTTGGCTGTGGTGATATTGGTGCGCTTCATCCGCTCCGTGATACGCCGCTCGATATAATAGCGCTTGTTCTCGCCAAAGATCATGCCCGTCCAGCGGTAAAGCAGCGTGCAGACCGCCGCCAGCTCCTCCGGTGACAGGGCGATCGGTGCGTTGGCGGCGGAGGGTGCATCGCTCACGCTGGAAGAAGAGCCGTGAGCGCGTCGGCAATGCGGCCGAGTGGTCGGACAATGCCCGCGCCGTCCGCCTGCACCAACGCGCCGGGCATGCCCCACACCACCGCGCTGCTCTCCGCCTCGGCGATGGTGAGGCCGCCTGCCTGCTTCAATCGTGTCATTGCCGCTGCTCCGTCCGTGCCCATGCCGGTCATCAACACACCGACCAGCCTGTCGGGCGCAACCAGACGCATCGCACTGTCGACGAGCCGGTCGACGCTGGGGTGCCAGAAATAGTCGCTGCTGCTGGGAGCAGGGAGCGCGACGAGATGGCCATTGCGGCGCGAGAGGATGAGATCGGCATCGCCCTTGCCGATATAGGCATGGCCGGGGAGCAGCGGCGTGGTCCCTGTGATCTCCCGAACGGTCAGCGCACACATCCGGTCGAGGCGGCGCGCGAGCGGCCCGGTAAAGCTGGCGGGCATGTGCTGCGCGATCAGGATCGGCCAGGGAAAATCCTCCGACAGTTCGCCGAGCACGGCATCGAGCGCAGGCGGCCCACCCGTCGAGCAGCCGACGAGCACAAGGCCCGTTTCACCATCCACGCGGGACAAGCGCGGCAGGGGCGCGGCGCCATCCGGTATCGAGCGGACGGGGCGCGGCTTGCGCCCGGCGAGCCCGCCGCGGGCGCGCGCGCGAACGCGTTCCTGAAGGCGGGTGGTGCGGGAAATGCGGGCTTTCGATGCAGCGCGCACCTTGTCGACCAGATCGTCGGCGATGGCGTCGATTTCGAGCGATACGGCTCCTTTGGGCTTGGCGATGAAATCGACCGCGCCCAGCGCCATCGCCTCGAGCGTTTCCTCGGCGCCGTCTGCGGTCAGTGACGAGACCATGACGATGGGGCAGGGGCGTATCACCATGATCCGGTCGAGGCAGACCAGCCCGTCCATCCCCGGCATGTTGACGTCGAGCGTGATGACGTCCGGCGCGACGTCGGCCAGCATCTCCAGCGCCTCCGCACCGCTTCGCGCAACGGCCACTTCGAAGTCGCCCGCCGACGTGAAGATTTCGGTCAGCAGGCGCCGCATCAGCGCCGAATCGTCAATGATGAGCAAGCGGGTCACGGCGCTTTGGTCACGCCCTTCTTGCTCAGTCTGGTCAGCAAATCCTGTGCGGCCCGGTCCAGCAACTCGCGCGGATTGACAATCAGGACGAGGTCGTCCCGGCCGCCGAGCGTCGCGACACGTTCGAAAACGCGTGTCCCCTCCGCACCCAGATCCGGGGCTTCGTGAAGCGCGCTTTCAGGCACCTGGGCGATTTCGGACACGGCATCGACGATGAAGCCGGCAGTCAGCGCGCCGATGTCTGCCACGCGGTCCTGGCTGGATCGCGAGACGGCGCGCAGCTTGCGACCGAAAGCGGCGATCGGCAGGATCACCACCGGAATGGCGATGACCAGCCACGCCGTCAGCCCCGGCTCCAGCGCGAAGAGATAGATCACCCCGCCCAGCGCCATGATCGCGTTACGCAGCGCGACCGAGACGGTGGTGCCCACGATCTGCTCGATGATCGCGGTGTCGGCGG
>NZ_ALVC01000086.1:0-8322 GCF_000293195.2 Sphingomonas sp. LH128 | reverse complement strand
GCGGTCACAAACTGCCACTCATGGGCCATTGCGAGCGCGAGATAGACACAATCATAGGCGGGATGATCGAGGTCAATAGCCAGCTTCGCGGCTGGCTCCATCAACGCTCGCATGGGATGAAGCTCGACATCGGCACGCTGGATGATTTTCGCCGCGACCATCGCTTCCTCCGCCGTCAACTCGGAACGGCGCACCTTTTTCCAAAGGATGTTCGCGCATTCGGCGACCAGAAGATCGGGCGCGGACAGGCGATGGCGGGACAGCAGCGACACGGCTTCATCCGTGCCGTCCTCCGTCACCACCCATTTGACGGCAACGCTCGCATCTATGACCAGGCGCGTCACCGTTCTTCCCGGCCTTCGCGCAATAGCGTCTCGGAGGGGGTTTGCCGCCGCTTCGCTGTCAGCGCGCGCATTTCGGCGGCAAGGTCCCTGAATGAAGGATCGACCTCGGCGGCAAGAGCCTGCCGCAGAATCTCCCGATGTTCAGCTTCGACCGAACGACCATGCCGCGCCGCCCTTCGGCGCAAGCGCTGCACAAGATCATCGTCGAGATTACGAACTTGAAGCGCTCGGGACATGCCAAACCTCTGCAATGAAAATGATGGCAATGATACCATTGCAACCAATTTTCGTCAACGGCGGCTGCTTTTGCCGCTCTCGCGCGACGGGTCCACGTCCCCCTTTGCCTGCGCCCTGTCCCACTCATGCAGCACGCGGAAGAAGCCGGTCAGATTTTCCAGCATCTGGCGTGCATCCTCATTGGTCAGTTTCTGGCTAGTGCGCTTCTGGAAGACACTGCGGGCCTTCTCGACCAACTCGTTGGAAAAGCGCCGGCTGTGCGGTGCCTTTCGCTCGCCGGGCCATTCGACCACCACTCTGTCCCGATCGCGGCTCATTCAGCGGCCTGCCTTGCCGCGTTCGCAAGCACCAGGTTCAGCACCATCTTCGCGGTCAGCCCTTCGGCATCCGGGAAAAGAGCAGCGACGATCGGGTAATGCGGGTCGTCGATCTCCACACGCAGATATTCGCGCGGGGGATCAGTGCGGGATTTCTTTTCCCATGCGTCGCCTATGGGGTTCCATCCCAGCATGACGCGGAACGCGGGCGCATCGTCACTCACGCGATCATCGTTCGGGATCAGCCTGATGCGGCGCTTGTTGATGGTCAGGGTGTCGATTTCCCCTTCCCATCCGCCCTGCTTCGACCGCTTGAACCGGCCGATGATCCTGCGCCGCTTCATGTCCCGGCCTCCGTGTTCTTGCGCGCCTTCGCAAAGCCGCGGTCGCTGGCGAGGAAGGATTCGAGCATGGCGGGGATCAGGTCGGCCACCTCTGCCTTGTCCGAATAGGCCCGGTTATAAAGCGCGGCATAGTCAGCGAGAGCGTGGGCAAGGTCGGGTGTGACCGTGATGCCGATCTTGACCGGGGTGCGGTCGGGGAGTCTGGCGAGTTTGAGCATGGGGGCGTCTCCTGTCAGCGCACGCGCCATTCCCCGAGGACCAAATCCTTGCGAACGATCACGCGGAGCGGCCATCCGGGGCGGACGGTTATGGTGGGCTGGATGTTGAGATTCTTCGAGACGATCTGCTGGCCCGCCTGATTGGCGGACTGCTGGGTCGACTGGCGGATCGCGCGCACGAGATCGCTTTCGTCATCGCCGATCGACAGTTCGGTGCCGACACCGAGCAGCGTCGAAAGCGCCACGCCCTTGAGCAGCCGCCAGGTGTGATAATCCACCTTGTCGGACAGGCCGGCATAGCCAGCGGCATCGGTCGCAGGCAGATTGTCGATCTGGATCGAGCTGCCGTCCGGCAGGATGATCCGCTGCCACACGAGCAATGCCCGGCTCTGGCCGAACGCGACGACACTATCGTAACTGCCGATCAGCCGCGAACCCTGCGGGATCAGCAGCGTCCGGCCCGTCACGGTATCGAACACATTCTCCGTCACCTGCGCCACGACCATGCCGGGCAGATCGGAGCTGAGGCCGGTGAGCAAGCTGGCTGCGATCACGCTGCCCGCCATCACCTGATGCGGCGATGCCGGGGTCTGGAGCGCATGGGCGTTGTAGATCCCGCCCGGCGCCGACTGCCCTATGAAGTCGAGCTTGCGTTGCTGGTTGTTGGGGTCGGTGTCCGGGTTGAGGGCCACCCGATCGGTCTGTGTCGGATCGGCGGGAACCGTGGTGCTGGCAGCCGCATCGGCGGCCATACCAGCAGCCGCACTCGCTGCACGGCCCGACGACTGCACCATGACGCCCGCCTCGCGGGCCTGTGCCGCTTGCGCTGCGATGCGCTGGCGCTCCGCCTCCGCCGCCTGTTCTTCAGGGGTCGTGGCAGGCGGCATGGCGCTGTCACCGGGCGTCACGCCACCCGCCTCAAGCTGGCGCTGTCGATCGAGGATCGGCCGCCCAAGATCGCCGGGGAGTGGCGGCCCCAAAACCGGAACACCAAGCGGAACATCGCCATAGGTGCCGGGCAAGTTCATCACCTGATCGGCCGGCGTGTGGCGCTCGGTGATTGCCTTGTCGCTCGGTTCCACCAACCTGAGTGTTTTAGGACCCAGCGCCATCCACGCGACACCAGCGATAGCGAGTGATCCGGCCGCCGCGCCGCCGACGATGACGCCGCGCTTGAACCGGACGACGCGGCGGGGATTGGCGCGCAGCGTCAGCGTGTCGGGGGGAGCCTTGCGGGGCGGCGGTGCCGGTGCGGCCTGCGGCGCTGCCGGTTGGGGCGCGCCCGGCTCGGCAGGCGGGATCGGGGCGATTGGAGGTTCGGTCATTTCCGTGACCTCCCGTCTGTCCGGCTGATCCGCACTATCTGCTGGGGCTTCTCGCCAAGACGAAGCTCAGCCGCCGCGAACAGACGATCGACGATATAGTGGTTGCCGGTGACGCGGTAATTGACCAACTGGCTGTCGCCCAGCGGGCCGACGACAAACAGCGGCGGCGCTTCGCCCTGATCGAGACGCGCCGGGAACTCGACATAGACCTTGGTCCCATCATCCCAGGCGCGCACTGGCCGCCACGGCGGACTGTCGCCCGTGATCTCATAGCGGAACCGGAGATTGGTCAGCGCGACATTCTCCGCGACCGGCCGTGCCTGCTCGGCCTCCCGGTTCTGGCGACGCAGCGCCACAAGCCGGTCCTGCGGATAGGTCCAGGAGATTGCCGCCATCGCCGTGCGATCGGTGCTTTCGAGCGCGAGGTGATAGGCGCGGCGGTCGGTCGTGATGACCATGTTCGTTGCCAGCCCCGGCGCGAAGGGCTTCACCAGGACATGCACGCGCGCTGACTCGCCCGCGCCGCTCGTCGTATCGCCGATGATCCAGCGAACTGTGTCACCGGCCGATACCGCCACCAGTTTCTCGCCGGGCTGCAAGGCAATATCACTCACGCGCTCCGGCGCGGTGTAGAGCCGATACAGCGCTCCCTCCGTCCACGGATAGACCTGCACGGCGTTGAGATAGCCGGAACTGCTCGGCTCCCTGGTCGCGGCGCGATTGGCCGCCTCGATCCGTGCGGTTGGCGCGCGCGTCTCGCCCCTTACCGAAGGCGGCGGCATGAGTTGGCCGGGAAGCGGAAGCGGCACCGGCTGCTCCACGATCTCGACCGGCCGGGGCGGCTCGGCCTCGATTGCGGCAGGCCGGAAGTCGGCGGCGTCATAGCTGATCGCGGGCGGCGGGGTCTTGCCCGCGCAGGCGGACAGCGCCAGCGCGGACGCGGACAGAAGCATGATGCGGATCATTGGCGGGGTTCTCCCTGATTGTTGGGACTGGCGGGCGTCGCCGGGGCCGGCGCGACCTCGGGCGACGCAGGCGCAACAGGGGGCGATGCTGGAACAGCGGAGGGCACCGGCTGCGGCGATGGTGCTGGCAAAGGCTGTGGTTGCGGACGTTGCCCCTGTGCCCCCGACTGTGCGGGCTGCCCTTCCAGTTCCCGCGCCCAGTCGATCGCGTTGACGAACAAGCCCAACGGGTTCTTGCGGAGTGCATCGGCCGTCTTCGGCGGCCGGAGCATCACCGTCAGCATGGCGGTCCAGCGCTCGGTCTTCGCCAGACTGCCGCGCTCGTAAATGCTCTCGGTCCATTTGACCTGAAAGCTGCTGTCCGAAGCACGGACCACGCTCGTCACCTGCACCGACACGCTGCGCTGGCCGATGCCGGCGAACGGATCGTTGCTGCGGGCATATTCGTTGAGGAACAGCGAGGCGCGGTCGGTTGCGAAGTCGTAGGCGCCAAGCCAGTTCTGTTTGACCAGCACCGGATCGGTGGAGACGGACCGCACGTTCGATATGAACCGCCCCAGATGCCAGGCTATCTGGCCATCGGTGGGCTGATAGTTCTGGATCGCGGGCGCGACACTGCGGGCTTCACCCAGTCGGTCCACCTCGACCACATAGGGGGCGACGCGGCTTTGCATCGACTGCCAAACGTTCGAGCATATGAGAACGCCGGTCAGCCCGAGGCATCCGAACGCGGCCAGCCGCCAGTTCCGTGCCTGCACGCGTGCGGAGCCTATGCGCTCGTCCCATAGCTGACCGGCACGTTGATAGGGTGTTTCGGGCTGCGGGGTCCGCCCGTAACGCTGTATGGATCGCTTGAAGATCATGGAACACTACTCCTTGTCGCTGAGATCGGGATTGGCGGCGTTGCCGGGACGATCGCCGTCCTTGATCGTCTGCATCGCCATGTGACGTTGATGCCGGGCGGTCTGCTGCGCGCGCAGGCTCTGCGCCCAGGCCGGGGTCACGGCGGATGCACCTGCTGCGGGTGATATTGCCGCGCCGGATGCCGACGATGCGGGCGAAGTTCGCCCGGCGTTCCAGGCAGCCTGTTGGCCCTTCGCGGCGCTGGCCCTGATCGGACTGGCGATGCGCGAGGCGGCGGCTCTCAGTCCCTGCGATGCCGCACCGCCAGCGGCAGTCGCCATCCCGCCAAGACCGGCACCGATGCTGGCGCTGCCGGATGTCTCCTGACCGAGCCGGTAGGACGCCTGCGCCGCTGAACCCATCGCGGTGCCGGCCTTGATCGCCCCCATGCCGCCGCGACCGGCCGCCATCGTGGCTTTCGCACCGAGCATGGCGGCACCGCCGGTTGCAAGCGCCGCGCCGGCCACCGTGCCGACCGCCGCTCCCGCGCCAAGCTGTGGTGCGCCCGAGACAAGGCCGGAGGCGATGCCGGGACCGAAGATGCCAAGTCCGAACAGAGTCAGCGCGCCCATCAGCAGGCTGAGCGCCTCGGCAATCTCCGGCTCGCTGCCGACAAGGGCGGTTAGTTCGCTGAACAGATTGGTGCCGATGCCGATAATGACGGCGAGGACCATGACCTTGATGCCCGACGACACCACATTGCCCAGCACGCGTTCGGCCAGAAAGCTGGTCTTGTTCCATAGGGCGAACGGCACGAGGACGAAGCCGGCGAGCGCGGTCAGCTTGAACTCCAGGATCGTGATGAAAAGCTGGATGGCGAGAATGAAGAAGGCGAGCACCACCAGCAGCCAGCAGATGAGTAGCACCGCGATGCTGAGGAAGTTGCCGAAGAACTCCGGGAATCCCGCCATCTCCGTCACCTGATCGAGCAGCGGATGTGCGGCGGTGAAGCCCGCGCCGGCGATCGCGCCGGGATGCATCAGGTCGTCGGCCGATACCCCGCCGCCGCCCGCCGTAATCCCAAGGCCTGAAAAGCTCTGGAAGATGATGTCGGCCAGCGTGCTGAAATTGCCGATGATGAAGGCGAAGGCCCCGACATAGAGCGTCTTCTTGATGAGCTTGCCCAGCACATCCTGATCGTTGTCCATCGCCCACCACAGCGCGGCGAGCGTCACGTCGATGCCGATCAGCACCGTGGTGAGGAACGCGACATCGCCCGACAGCAGGCCGAAGCCGCTGTCGATGTAGCTGATGAAGGCTTCGAGGAAGCTGTCGATGATGTTGAGGTCGGGGTTCATATCGGGGCCGCCTTGCCGTGCGCCGTCAGTCGCGCGTGTAGATGTCGGCCGAGCCGATGAAGCGCTTCGTCCGCTCGCGGGCGGCTTCGAGCGCCTGCTGCTGGCGCGCGCGTTCGAGCGAGTCCGCGCGATATTGCGCCGCCATCATCTGCTGGATCTGAAGCTGCTGCTTCGTGCTGAGCGCGAGTAGCTGGTTGGTGGCCTGCTGGGCCTGCAAGCTGCCGGTCGCGCTCTGGCTCTGCGATACCAGTTCGGACAATAGCCCGGCGTCGGCCTGGACATTCTCGGCTACCTGCGCTTGCACGCGCATGGTCTGGCGATAGGCCTTCATCGACGCCTGCAACCGGGCGCGAGCCTGCGTGATGATGTCGCTGGTGGAGAGTGCCCGGTCAAACTCGGCGGGGAACTGGCCGGCAAGCGCGGCGTCGGTCGATTCTAGGTCGAAGGCGATGCCTTCGACCTGCATCATCAGCGTGTCGATGCGCTGCATGGACCGGGTGATCTGCTGGAGCGAAGAGAAGTCGAGCCGCTGAAGATGCTTGGCCATATTGGTCAGCATCGACGCCTGATTCTGGAGCGCCTGGATCTGGTTGTTGATCTGGGTGAGCGTGCGCGCGGCGGTCAGGACGTTCTGCGCGTAGTTGCTGGGGTCGAACACCACCCCGCCGAACTGGGCGTGCGCTGGCGTGATCGGCACGATCGCCGTGCCGGTGATCGCAGTGGCCACGAGCGCGGTCGCGAGGATGCGGGATTTCATAATGCTAACTCCTGCTGGGGGTTGAGGGTGTCTCCCCCGGCGCTGTTCGCACCGGGGAAGTCTCGGAGAAGCTCGGCGGCCCAGCTGAGGCCGCGCGAACCAAGGAAGGCGGGAGCAAATTGGTCCGGGCCATGCTCGGCAAGCAGCCGATCGATCAGGCTTTGGGTGTCGGGATCGGACGCGCCGCAGAGCGCAAGCGCCACTGGGCCAAGAGCCAGCTCGAACAGCCGGTTGCCACGCCGCGATTGGAGATAATAATGCCGCTTGGGCGTGGCGCGGCCGATCAGCTCGATCTGCCGCTCGTTCAGCCCGAACCGCTCATAGGCCGCGCGGGCCTGCGGCTCGATGGCGCGGTCATTGGCGAGGAATATCCGCTGCGGGCAGCTTTCGAGGATCGCGGGCGCAATCGAACTGTCGGCGATATCCGCGAGGCTCTGCGTGGCGAACACCACGCTGACATTCTTCTTGCGCAGCACTTTCAGCCATTCGCGGATGCGAGCAGCGAACAGCGGATTGTCGAGGAACACCCAGGCTTCGTCGAGCACCAGCAACGTCGGCCGCCCGTCGAAACGCTCTTCCAGCCGGTGGAACAGATAGGTCAGCACCGGCAGCACCACACCGGCGGTGTTCATCAGAGCTTCGGTTTCGAAGCACTGCACGTCACTCAGGGCCAGGCGGTTTTCGGCGGCGTCGAGCAGCCGCCCGAACGGGCCTTCCAGCGTGTAAGGCATCAGCGCGGACTTGAGCGTATTGGACTGCAAGAGCACCGACAGGCCGGTCAGCGTGCGTTCTTCCGGCGGCGCGCTGGCGAGGCTGGTGAGCGCGGACCACAGCGCCTCCTTCACCTCCGGGGTGACGTCGAGCCGTTCGTGCGCCAGCAGCGCGGCGATCCACTCGGCCGCCCACGCCCGTTCGCTTGTCTCGTCGATGTTGCGGAGCGGTTGAAACGCCAGCGCGTCACTCTCGCCGAGGGCATGATGCTCGCCGCCCATTGCCAGCACCGCGGCGCGGGCGGACAGCCCTTTGTCGAAGATGTAAACCTGCGCGCCCGGATAGCGGCGGAACTGCAAGGCGAGTAAAGCCAGCAGTACGGATTTGCCCGCGCCCGTCGGGCCGACGATCAGCATATGGCCGACATCGCCGACATGCGTCGAAAGCCGGAAAGGCGTGGAGCCGGAGGTTTCCGCATAGAGCAGCGGCGGCCCGGCAAGATGCTCATTGCGTACCGGCCCGGCCCATACCGAAGATAGCGGCATCAGGTGCGCGAGGTTGAGCGTGTGGACCAGCGGTTGCCGGACATTGGCATAGACATGACCGGGGAGCGAACCCAACCACGCTTCAACCGCGTTCACGGATTCCCGTATGCAGGTGAAGCCCAGCCCGTTGACGATCCGCTCGACGATGCGAACCTTCTCGTCCGCGGCAGCACGGTCTTCGTCGGAAACCGTGATCGTCGCGGTATAGTAGCCGAAAGCGACATGATCGCCGCCCAAGGCTTGCAGCGCCAAATCCGCGTCCGCCACCTTGTTGTCGGCATCGCTGTCGGTGAGCGGCACAGGCTCGTTCATCATCACTTCGCGCATGAGTTGCGCGATGGACTTGCGCTTGTTGAAC
>NZ_ALVC01000085.1:0-7745 GCF_000293195.2 Sphingomonas sp. LH128 | reverse complement strand
CCCAGCCAGACCAGCAGCGGCGAGACAAGCACGGCGCAAGTGACGTCATACCAGCCCTTGGGAATGAACGCCGGATCGGCGACCAGCATCGCGAGAATCGCGATGAGGCAGAAAACACCGAGCCAGCCGGGATGGCGGACCTCTTTCACGGGTAGCCCGGCGATCAGCACGCCTGCGGTGAAGGACATCGTCGTGCGCAGCATCGTCGTGCCCATCTGGCTCCACAACGGACCAAGATTGCCACCCTCGCGTGCCAGCACTGCGGGCACGAAGAAGCAGGCGGCGGCCATCGCCACGGCAAGCTGGCCGATGCGCGGCAGGCGGAACAGCACCAGCGCGAGGCCGAGGCTGGCGACGAGTTCGAAGAACAGCGACCACGCCGGCACGTTCATCGGGAACAGCGTGTTGGTGAAGGGCGACGGCAGCATCAGCAGGTTGGGCGGCAGCGACTTGGCGATCTTGGCGTAGCTGTAGACGTCGCCCTTGCCCGTCCAGTGGTTCGAGATCGCCGAGAGCGTGGTAATGACGATCCCCGCCAGGAACAGCGGATAGAGCCGCACCACGCGCTGCTTCATGAAGCCCCACGTAGTAAGCCCGGCCTGCCAGCGCGGCAGGTAGGTGCGGCACAGCACGAAGCCGGAGAGCGCGAAGAAGAAATCCACCGCGACATAGCCGTGCGGGGCCTGCGAGATATTGTAGTGGAACAACGCCACGGCCAGCGCCGCGATGCCGCGCATGCCGTCGAGCGTGACGTACCGGCCCTGCCAGGGCGGTGCGGGAGCAAGGTTTCGATCCGTCATTCCCCTGCGAGCCCCAAAGTCATCCCTTACGATCAATATGTCCGTCATCCCCGCGAAGGCGGGGACCCATCTGATGCCCGTGCAATAGGTCAGGTCAGGAGATGGGTTCCCGCCTTCGCGGGAATGACGGGGTTGTTTTGCGTCAGGCTTCCAGCGCCGCGACGCCGGGCAGCACCTTGCCTTCCATCCATTCCAGGAAGGCACCGCCCGCCGTCGAGATGTACGAGAAGTCCTGCGCCACGCTCGCATGGTTGAGCGCCGCCACGGTATCGCCGCCGCCCGCGACCGAGACCAGCGAGCCGTCCGCCGTCAGCGCGGCGGCGGTCTTCGCCAGCGCCACGGTAGCGGCGTCGAACGGCTCCATCTCGAACGCGCCGAGCGGGCCGTTCCACACCAGCGTGCGGCAGTTCTTGAGCACGTCGCCCAAAGTCTCGGCAGCGTTCGGACCGGCATCGAGGATCATCTCGTCGGCCGCGACTTCATGGACGTTGCAGATGCGCAGCGACGGCGGGTTGGCCGCGAATTCCTTCGACACGACCACGTCGTACGGCAGGTGGACGGTGCAGCCCGAGGCATCCGCCGTGGCAAGGATATCGTTCGCGGTATCGGTCAGGTCATGCTCGCAAAGCGACTTGCCCACGTCCACGCCCTTGGCGGCGAGGAAGGTGTTGGCCATGCCGCCGCCGATGATGAGGTGATCGACTTGGCGGACGAGGTGCTTGAGCACGTCGAGCTTGGACGAAACCTTGGCCCCGCCGACGACCGCCGCGACCGGCTTCTCGGGCGTGCCGAGCGCCTTTTCGAGCGCTTCCAGTTCCGCCTGCATCGAGCGACCGGCGTAAGCGGGCAGCACCTTGGCGAGACCTTCGGTGGTGGCATGGGCGCGGTGCGCGGCGGAGAAGGCGTCGTTGACGTAGAAGTCCGCATTCGCCGCGATCGCAGCGGCGAGTTCGGGGTCGTTCTTTTCCTCGCCCTTCCAGAAACGGGTGTTCTCGAGGATCGCGATGTCACCGGCGCGCAGGATGCCGACGGCTTGCTTCACGATGTCGCCCGCGATCTCGGGCACGAACATCACTTCCTTGCCCAGCGTCTTCTCGACCGCGCCGACCACCATCGAGAGCGACTGGCTCGGCACGCGCTCGCCCTTGGGGCGGCCGAAGTGGGCGAGCAGCAGCACCTTGGCGCCCTTCTCGGCGAGTTCCAGCACGGTGGGCGCCGCGGCGCGGATGCGGGTGTCGTCGGTGACGGCGCCGTCCTGCATCGGCAGGTTGAGGTCCACGCGCACCAGCGCGACCTTGCCGATCACATCACCAAGGTCATCAAGGGTCTTGAATGCCGTCATCTCTCGATCCTTATCTCGTCGCCCAGGGCGATATCGCCGTCGTCAAGCACCGTGCCCAGCACACCGCCCCGCCAGTCCGGCAGGAGCGCGCCCTTGAGGCCCTGTGCCACTTCCTCCATGCGGCTGCACGGATCGCATTCCATCGTGACTGCTATGCGCAGGGTATTGCCGATCGCCAGGACATAGCCGGTTTCCCTCGGGAAACGCAGTCCTTCGACCAGCAGGTTCGCCCGCCGCGCATGCCATGGCGGCTCTTCGAAACCGAACAGGCCGCCGCAGACTTCAAGTTCGCCCAGCGCCGCCCGCCAGCTTTCGATCTCCATCAGGGAGACCTGCCGGCGCGGCCGCTTGCCCGGACGCACCGCGCCGCGAAAGTCCCCATGGACTCCCGCGGCGGCAGTTACGGCGACGGACCGCAGTTCCTCCATCGGCGCGCGAGGGCGTTGCCTTCGCGCGATACCGATAAGGCGGCCCGTCCCCATCAAGGTCTCAGAGCAGGCCGCCCATCACGCCGGCCGTGTCGACCATGCGGTTGGAGAAGCCCCACTCGTTGTCGTACCACGACAGCACGCGCACCAGCTTGCCTTCGAGAACCGAGGTTTCGAGGCTGTCGATGGTGGACGAGTGCGAATCGTGGTTGAAGTCGATCGAGACCAGCGGCTCCTCGGTGTAGCCGAGCACGCCCTTGAGTTCGCCTTCCGCAGCGGCCTTGAGCAGCGCGTTGACTTCCTCGGTGGTGGTGTCGCGGCTCGGCACGAAGGTCAGGTCGACGACCGAGACGTTCGGGGTCGGCACGCGGATCGACGAACCGTCGAGCTTGCCCTTGAGGTCCGGGAGCACGAGACCGACGGCAACGGCGGCTCCGGTGCTGGTCGGGATCATGTTCATCGCAGCGGCGCGGGCGCGGCGCGGGTCGGAGTGGATCTGGTCGAGGATCTTCTGGTCGTTGGTGTACGAGTGGATCGTGGTCATCAGACCGCGCTCGATACCGATCTTCTCGTGCAGGACCTTGGCGAAGGGCGCCAGGCAGTTGGTGGTGCACGATGCGTTCGACACGACGGTGTGCTCGGCGGTGAGCGCGTCATGGTTCACGCCGTAGAC
The DNA here is from genome assembly GCF_000293195.2 of Sphingomonas sp. LH128. NCBI lineage: Bacteria > Pseudomonadati > Pseudomonadota > Alphaproteobacteria > Sphingomonadales > Sphingomonadaceae > Sphingomonas > Sphingomonas sp. LH128. The sequence goes on along the minus strand of NZ_ALVC01000085.1, from coordinate 4,502 downwards.
GACGGTGAGGTCGACGTTCTTGGCAGGCGCCGAGATCAGCACGCGCTTGGCGCCGGCTTCGATGTGCTTCGAGGCCGAGGCCTTGTCGGTGAAGAAGCCGGTGCATTCCAGCGCGATGTCGACGCCGTTGGCGGCGTGCGGCAGGTTCGCGGGATCGCGCTCGGCGGTCACCTTGATGCGCTTGCCGTTGATGATCAGGTCGTCGCCGTCGACTTCGACGGTGCCCGCAAATGCGCCGTGGACGCTGTCGCGCTTGAAGAGGAGGGCATTGGCCTTGGCGCTGGCGAGGTCGTTGATCGACACCAGCTCGAGGTCATGGTCGGTACGCTCGAGAATGGCGCGGGCGACATTGCGCCCGATACGTCCGAAACCGTTGATCGCAACCTTGGTCGCCATAATCCTAATCTCCTCTTAGGTGGTATTCTTAGCTGCTGAGCTTTTCCAGAACCTGCGGCACGATCGCATCGACGGTGAAGCCGAAGCGCTCGAACAGGACCTTGGCCGGGGCCGAGGCGCCGAAGCGGTCGAGGCCGATGTTGAGGCCGCCATTGCGGCTGAATGCGGTGAAACGCTCCCAGCCGTGTGTCACGCCCGCCTCGATCGAGACACGCAGGATCGACGGGTCGTTGGGCAGGACTTCGTGCTTGTACGCCGCGTCCTGCGCCTCAAACAGTTCCATGCACGGCATCGAGACGACGTCGGCGCCGATGCCCTGGGCCTGCAGTGCGCCCTGCACCTTCACGGCCAGTTCGACTTCCGAACCGGTGGCGATCAGGATCACCTTGCGGTCACCCTCGGCGCGGCGCAGCGTGTAGGCGCCGCGGGCAGAGAGCATTTCGCCCGAAGTGCGCAGCTGCGGCAGGTTCTGGCGGGTCAGCGCGAGGACCGATGGCGTCTCGGCGCTTTCCAGCGCGATCTGCCAGCACTCGGCGGTCTCGATCACGTCGGCCGGGCGGAACACGTAGAGGTTCGGGATCAGGCGGAGCGACATGACCGTCTCGACCGGCTGGTGAGTCGGGCCATCTTCGCCAAGGCCGATCGAATCGTGGGTCAGCACGTAGATCACGCGGGTCTGCTGCAGCGCCGACATGCGGATCGCGTTGCGGGCATAGTCCGAAAAGATCAGGAAGGTGCCGCCGTAGGGGATCACGCCGCCGTGCAGCGCCATGCCGTTCATCGCCGCCGACATGCCGAATTCACGGATGCCGTAGTAGACGTAGCGGCCGGCGTAGTCCTTGGCCGAGAACGCCGACTGGCACTTCGCCTTGGTGTTGTTCGAACCGGTGAGGTCGGCGGAGCCCCCGACCATCTCGGGCACCAGCGGCGCGAGGACGTTGAGCACGTTCTCCGACGCCTTGCGGGTCGCGACGGTGGTTTCGCTCTCCAGCCAGCCTGCGAAAGTCTTCGCGGCTTCCTCGCCCGAGGGCAGTTCGCCGTTCATGCGGCGGGTCAGCTCGGCGCCCTTGTCCGAAGCGGCAAGGCGGGCGTCCCACTCGGCGCGCAGCTTCGCGCCCTTTTCGCCCAGCGAGCGCCAGTCGGCGAGGATCTCGGCCGGGATCTCGAACGGAGCGTGGGCCCAGCCGATGTTCTCGCGGGTTGCGGCGATCTCGGCATCGCCCAGCGGCGAGCCGTGGACGTCGTGGCCGCCCTGCTTGTTGGGCGAACCCTTGCCGATCAGGGTGCGACAGGCGACCAGCGTGGGCTTGTCCGAAGCGGCAGCCTGGCCCAGCGCGCGCTCGATATCGGCGAAGTCGTGGCCGTCGCACTCGAACACGTCCCAGCCCGAAGCGCGGTAGCGTGCCGGAATGTCTTCCGAGGTCGAGAGCGAGGCGTCACCGTCGATGGTGATCTTGTTGTCGTCCCACAGCACCTTGAGACGGCCCAGCTTGAGCGTGCCGGCAAGGCCGATCGCCTCGTGGTTGACGCCTTCCATGAGGCAGCCGTCACCGGCAATGACCCAGGTGTTGTGATCGACGAGGTCGTCGCCGAACGTCGCGGCGAGGTGGCGCTCGGCCATCGCCATGCCCACGGCCATCGCAACGCCCTGGCCCAGCGGCCCGGTGGTGCATTCGATGCCTTCGATCAGAAAGTTCTCGGGGTGACCGGCGCAGACCGAACCGAGCTGGCGGAAGTTCTTGATGTCCTCCAGCGTCGGGCTGGCGTAGCCGGTCAGGTGCAGCAGCGAGTAGACCAGCATCGAGCCATGGCCCGCCGACAGCACGAAGCGGTCGCGGTCGGCCCACTTGGGCGCCGAGGGGTCGAACTTGAGGAACTTGGCGAAGAGCACCGTGGCGACGTCGGCCATGCCCATCGGCATGCCGGGGTGGCCGCTGTTCGCCGCCTGAACCGCATCCATCGAAAGCGCCCGGATGGCGTTGGCCATCGGCGCAAGACGGTCGGAAGCGAGGGTCATGGGATTACTCCGGGTACGCGCAAAAATGCGGGACGATTCGAATTTCGCGACCCCCTTTAGGCAGAGGTCGCCTCCCGTCAAGTTCACCGCCCGATTTCACCCTCTTCACGCGCAGATCGGATATTGTCCTGCAGCCCATCGTATCTTCCGCACTATTCAAGCGCAGACAAGTGACAAGATTGTGAACAACCCGCGCCAACTGCTTGCCCGGCCGCCACAACCGGCGCAGCGCTTGGCCATGGAAAACCCGCTCAAGGGCCGGGCGATCGGCGCGGCCACCGAGGAAAGCGCATCCACGCGCTCCATCTCCCTGCTTGCGCTCGACCGCATCGAGGCCGCATTAACGCGGATAGAGAACGCGGCCCCCACCTGCATTGCCAAGGGCGCGGACTTGCGCCGCCGCCATGAGGATCTGAAGGCGAGCATCAGCCAGTCGCTGTCGGGGCTCGACGCACTTCTCGCCCAGCGCGCCCAGGCGGAGGACGCCTGATGGGCAACGTGACGCTCGGGATCGGCGGGCGCGAATTCATGCTCGCGTGCGCGGACGGAGAGGAAGCGCATATCCTTCGTCTCGCCCGGCTGATCGATTCGAAGGCCACGGCATCGGGCGCGGTCGGGCAGACCGAGACGCGGATGCTCCTCTTCGCCGCACTGATGATGGCGGACGAATTGCACGAACTGCGCTCTCGTCCCGAACCGCAGGCGGTCCTGCCGATCGAAGTCCCGGCAATCCCCGCGCAATTCGCGGAAAGATTGGCGCGCATCGCCTCTCGCGTCGAAAATCTTGCCGACCTCCTTGAGACTGAAGCCGCAAGCGCCTAGATAGAGAGCGACGGGATCTGCCCGGCACGTGCCGTTCGAACATCCCTGAGGCTATAAGCAATCCATTGGGGGCTGTCCCTGCCCGGATCCTGGTCCGGAACACATGGTCCCCACCTGACGTCGAGGCGTCAGAGGATTTCTAGGAAACGACCCATGGTGGACCCGTCACCCCCCATACATTCTCAGGCCCTTCTTCTCGCGGATGAGAAGGCTGCCTTGCGCAAGCGCTTCCGGCAGGCGCGGGCCGAGCATGTCGAGGCCCTGCCGCAGGGGCTGCGCGCGCTGATTCTCAACCGCCCGCCTGCGCCGATCCTCGCGCTCATTCCTGAAGATGCGACCGTCGGGCTCTATCATCCGGCAGGTTCCGAAGCGCCGTCGCTGGGCTGGGCGCGCTGGCTGTCGGAGAACGGCCGCCGGATCGCCCTGCCTTTTTTCCCGGCGCGTGAAGCCGCCATGGAGTTTCGCGTCTGGGACAACCCGTGGGACGACCAAAGCCTCGAAACGGGACCGTGGCGGGCCCTCCAGCCGCCGGCCGAGAGCGAAAACGCAGTGCCGAATGTCGTGATCGTGCCGCTCGTGGCGTTCACTGCCGAAGGGCATCGCCTCGGCCAGGGCGGCGGACATTACGACCGCTGGCTGGCGACCCATCCGCAGGCCACCGCGATCGGGCTTGCATGGGACTGCCAGTTGGCCGAGGAACTGCCCATCGAAGCCCACGACCGGCCGCTCGCCGCCGTGGTCACGCCGACGCGGATATATAGCATATAAAGAGGACCTGACATGCGCGAGACACCAACCTGGCGAATCCCCTTCGGGGTGCTCCTGCTGGTCGTCGCGCTGGGGCTCTATGCCATGCTCATCGCCAGCTACGTGCCCGCGCTGATCGGTGAGTGGAATGCCCTTGCCCAGACGCCGGTATACATCGTGCTGGGCGTAGTGTGGCTGCTGCCGCTCAAGCGCTTCCTGATATGGATGGAAACCGGGCGCTGGAGCGCTCCGGTTACGACCAAAGCCAACTGATCCCGCCGCCGTCATTGCGAGCGTAGCGAAGCAATCCAGAGCCGCGCAAACCGCCCTGGATTGCTTCGCTACGCTCGCAATGACGAAGGGTGGGAACGGCCGGAATATATCCAGAAACGAAAAAGGCCGAGCGTGAGCCCGGCCTCTTCATTCGATCGCTGCTGGAACCACTTCATGAGAAGTGGCGCGAGTGACGGGGCTCGAACCCGCGACCTCCGGCGTGACAGGCCGGCACTCTAACCAACTG
>NZ_ALVC01000084.1:0-9181 GCF_000293195.2 Sphingomonas sp. LH128 | reverse complement strand
GACCTGTCGATCATGGGGATCATCGGCATCCTGCTGCTGATCGGCATCGTTAAGAAGAACGCGATCATGATGATCGACTTTGCCTTGCAGGCCCAGCGCGGCAGGGGAATTGCCGCATACGACGCGATACGTGAGGCATGTCTGCTGCGATTTCGTCCTATTCTCATGACGACACTGGCCGCATTGTTCGGCGCGATCCCCTTGGCCGTCGGCTCCGGTGCGGGCGCCGAACTGCGTCAGCCACTCGGAATCGCCATTGTTGGTGGGCTGGTAGTCTCGCAACTCCTCACGATGTTCACGACACCGGTGATCTTCCTTTGGTTCGCGAAAATGGGGCAAATCCGCTTCATGCCGTCGAAATATTCGAAGCGGGCGATCTCTGAATGATCGCCTCTTCGATTGAGCAACCAAGGTCGAGGTTCGCAGCGTAAATCCCGTCATAATGTAGCTGAGCGGCTGCATGTAGGAACGGCCTGTGAGCACCCTAATGACCGGAATGGGCGCGAAGCAGCACGGCAGTTTGTCGGCCAGTGGCCGTTTGCGGAATGTCGAGTTCGTGGCAGAGATGTGGAAATAGATGCCGTTTCGCGAGGCGTCATCTCCAAGCGGTCCAAGTCTTAGCTCTCATCTTCTGTCTGCCTCCAGGTCGGGTAGCTTGGCAGCGTGAGCATCAAAATCCCACCTGCGACACATCCCGCAGCGCCCACCGCAAGGAAAGGCGTGTAATTGTCAAAATTGAAAATGACGCCTGCAACCAAAGGGCCGATGCCAGATGCGGCAGCCATGAGGCCCGCCATCACGCTGTAAATCTTGCCAAAGTTTCGGATGCCACCATAGCTGGCCGTCAGAAAGCCGGTGATCTGCGTCTTTGTACCGGCCGCATAGCCGTTGACCAGCATGGCGACGACGATGAGCGCGGGCGAACTTATGCCCTCCATGAGAAGCAGGAACGCGAGACCGGCGGCACCCGGTGTCACGCCGCCGATCCAGTTAGGGCGGAACCGGTCGAGAAGATAGCCAGTCACCAGCTTGCCAGTGATCCCGGCTATTCCGCCGAGGCTGAGCAGCCAAGCAGCGCTGCTGCGCGAAGCACCTGCGTCCTCAGGATGGGAAAGAGATGGAGAGTGAGACCCATTGTCAGGACCATCACGACGAAGTTCGAGATGCCTACGCGCCACAGGGCAGAATCCCGCAGGGCCTGTCTGGCGGAAAGTCCGGGCAACAGCGCCCTGTCCTGCTTCTCCGAGGCAGCCCCATCTCTCAATGACTTGGCGGCCCGGTCATGCGCATCGAACAGAAAGAAAATGCAGAGCAGAAAGGTTAGCCCGCCCCATCCGATACCAAGCCATACAAAGGCCGCACGCCAGCCCGCCACGGTGATGAGCCAATTTGCCAATGATCCCACCACGATTTGAGAGACGGCCGTACCCGACAAGGTGAGGCCGAGCGCCAACCCACGCGATTGCTGGAAGACACCCAGCACAGCCGCTGTCCAGGAGGTCGACTTGATGCTGACCGCCACAAGGCCAAAGACCAGCCACAGGGCGATCCACTGCTTCTCCGACCCATTCGCGAAGCTGAACGCGGAAATCGAAATGATGGTGAGAATGATGCCCGGTAGCACCACCTTGCGCGATCCATAGCGGTCGATCAATGCGCCGAAAAAGGGACCGATGATCGCTGTCAGCGTGTTTGCGAGCGAGGGGCCCGATGACAACAGCGTCCGACTGAACCTAAATTCCTTCGTCAACGGCTCAAAGAACAGGCCAATTGCCGAGATCATCACGGAGAAGAAGTAAAAACCGACCGAGGCGGCAAGCACCAGCGTCCAGTTCGCCTTCCACTCGGCTGCGGTTGATGATGTCTGCGTCATGGCGGGCCTTCCGACGCGGGTGCGCCACTATTTCTACGGTATGCGGCAGTCTTCATTCGGCTTCACTGGCGCAGGCGACGAGAAAGGGTTCGGCCGTGTTCCAGAGCCCAACAGCGCCGGGATCGTTGCCGATCACATCACGAAGCAAGTGCAAATCCTTGAACAGCAGGGAGCCACCATGATTGAAAGCTTGAGGGGCGGGCATACGGCCGCGCACTTCAAGGCCGAAACTACGACCGCTGCTGGCAATCAGCAGTTCCATGAGGGCCGATTTTTCGATGCCCAATGCGGACGCCGCCGCAAGGGCGTGATCCGCAACCGCCATGTTAGCCGCCAGCAGCGCATTATTGACGAGCTTCGCGTTCTGGCCTGCACCCACTTCGCCCAGATGCGGGAGGAGCGTCCCGAAGCTCTGGAATATGGGTAGAGCCGTGGCGATCGCTTCTGCTTTACCTCCGAGCATGACGGTAAGCGTGCCGGCATGGGCCGCTGGATCGCCGCCGCTGACAGGCGCATCGATGACATCGATACCCTGCTCGGCTGCTTCGCGAGCAATCTGTCTGACTGTCTTGGGATTGACGGTGGAGTGAATGGCGATGCGCGCTCCGGGCGCCAGCGACGGGATCAACTCTCGACAGACCTCGATGACGTCCGCATCGTTGGCGACACATATACCGACATGATCGGCATGGCTGGCCAGTTCAGCGATCGTCGATGCAAATACAGCGCCGGAGCCCTTGAATGGCTCCAGAGTTTCCTGACGCCGCGCCCACAGAGTCGTTTGAAAACCTGCGCCGATCATCCGAGTAGCGATCGGCGCGCCTTGGCTTCCCAGCCCGATGAAGGCGCAGCGGATTTTGTCTGTCGATGTCATATTGATGCTCCCGTTCGGAATTATCAGGCGCCTGCCGCGAAGCCGCCGGAGACCCGAAGGGTTTCACCCGTGATAAAGCGGGCACGATCGGAGGTCAGGTAAAGCATGGCCTCGACGATATCCCGCTCTTCACCTTCCGCGGTGGTCAGGAACTGCGCGCCCTTGACCCGCGCTAGTGTTTCAGCAGGAAGTTCCGCTCTGATCGTGTCGGTAAGGATGAGGCCCGGAGCGATCGCATTCACGCGGATGCCCTTGGCGGCAAGCTCACGGGCGAAAGTGATCGTCATGCTGATCACTGCCATCTTTGAAGCGCCATAGCTGCCTCCACCAAAGGCTGCCGATGACGAGATATTGAGGATGTTGGCGTCAGTTCTCCCCTGCATATGTGGCATAGCCGCCAGAGTGCAGGCGATAGTCCCCATGACATTGACATCGAAAAGGCGCCGCACTTTTGCGAGCCCCATGGCCTCAATCGGGCGGCTATACTCTGCTGAATGGAGGCCCGCATTGTTGATGAGGATATCGATGCCGCCATGTGCGGCGGCAATCTCATCGATCACCGCAGCGATGCGAGCCTCGTGAGTGACATCGGCCGCGCAGGCAAAGACGCGATCGCCCAGTTCGTTCGCGGCCTCCTGAACGGCGGTAGCATCCAGATCAAGCAATGCGACCGTCGCGCCACGCTCCGCCAAAGCGGCTCCGAACGCCTTTCCAAAGCCACGTGCACCGCCGGTGACGACCGCTACCCGACCTTCGAGATCATTTGCCAATCAAGCTCTCCTGTAAGCGGATGGCCTGTCGATCAGATCGCGGTCTCCATCCTGCTATTGAAGCTCCGAGGCCGTAGCGCGCGTTTCAGTATCGACAATGATCGCTTTCTAAGGGACATAATATGTCCCCAATTTGGCCCAGCACCTGTCCCCCCCGGAGTCCTTAAATGGTGAAAGCAGCACCAATCTTCGCCATCGACCCGGCCTCGCAATCTGCGCGAATGCTCGGCTATCTACGTGAGGTCTTACGTGCCCGTGGTATGCGTTATGCCGATGTTGCTGAACTGTTGGGCGTCAGCGAAAAGTCGATCAAACGCTACATGACGGGTCGAGGTGTGACCCTGCCAGTACTGGAACGACTTTGCGCCACGGTCGGGATGAGCATGGCTGAATTATCGGAACTCGCGGGACTTGATGACCGTGGAGACATCCCGTGGACAACCGACGCTCAGGAAGCGGTTCTGGCCACCGAACCGAAGCTGGCAATCGTCCTTGCCCTCCTCACCAGCGGATGGACTGCAACGCGGATCGAACGAGAGGGTCTGGCCTCGCCGAGCGACCTGAACGCCGTTCTCATTAGGCTCGATCAGCTCGGGATTATCACACTCTACCCCCATAATCGCACCCGCCTCCTTGCACGAATCCGTTCCGTCGATACCGCCTCCGAACCGCTCAGGCGCGTCATTACACAAGCAGGTGTGAGGATGATCGCAAACCTTGACCTGACCGATCCCAATTCTGTGTGGCGTTTCAACTATGCCCGGCTGGGACCCGCCTCAGTGTCTAGGGTTGCCCAACGCCTGAATGTCTTCCTCGCTGAAGTGGCCGAACTAAGCCGTCAGGACATGGACCTGAGCGGGGAGCAGGTCAGATGGTTCGCAGTCTGTGGATTGCTTGCCGAAAATGAAGTGCTTGGACTGAAGCTGCTGCGTGAAGGCGATCCAGACGATCGTACAAATGCCAGATTCTGATGGCAGCTTCTGGGAATGACATTTACGACATTGAGCGGCCGAGAAGGGGCGCGTAGCAGCCTGTCCAGCGGCCGACGCGGCTTGGTCGCTGATGGTCGTTTTCTGCTCCCTGGAATCAGAAGCTCAATCGCATTAATCGGCCATCGCCATCAGATAGGCGGATAGTGTTGCGCGAGAATGCCTTCAATCAGAAGCCCGCAGTGCTGTTCCGCAGTTCGATGTTATTTTCTGTCCGTGACCAATGTCATGACAGCGCTCCGCCCGGTCACGTCGTCAGCAAGCTCATCTCCGCGGCCGTTTCAGGAGTTCACCCAAGCCAGTTCGACTTCCGGCGAACAGCCTTTACGTCAGTGTGACGGCAATCGGGTGTATATCACGCGGCCCTGTGTGGTCGTGCCTCGTCGAAGTGCGCTGAACAAACCGCCATCCGCGGCGTTTAACTTGATGAGCCGAGAGCGATCCGAGGCCCGGCCAGGAGAGAGCCATGACTGAAGACACCCCGCACGAGCATCCTGAGGTTGATGCGGTGACCGGCGAGGAAGTCGCCGCCGGCATGACCGACGAACAACTGCTCAGCGCATGGGAAGCGGTGACCGATCCCGAGCATCTGACCGTGGTCGAGCAGGAAGTGCTGGCAGAGATCGAGCGCCGCAGGCTCAGTCTCTAGAGGAGGGCAGGCGATCTGCCGGTCGCCGTCCTCACTTGCGGATCACAGGTGAAGGAGTGAAAGCTGGATCTGACCATCGTCGGCCTGTGGTTTCGCCACGGCAGCCTGCTTGCCCCAGCCCTTCGGTGCATCCACAATCACACGATCTGCCGCAACGAATTCCCGGGTGAGCTCCACTTTCTCGCGCAGGCGCTGAAGTACCGCTGGAAAGATGTCCAGCAACAGCCTGGAGGCGTGCTCGGACGCGCAATCCCGGCCGGCCTGTTCAAAGCGATGCTGCGCAATTGCGATCAGGACGTCATCGCTCATCGGGTCCGTCATCAGTAGCTCGTCCAATCCAGTTCGGCATCATCGACCGCCTCGAACATTTCGGGGTCGGCGCCGGTGTCGCCCAGGCGCCTGCGCACCGCATCGGGATCACCGTCCTTCGGGAAGCCCCTATCAGACCTGGCGATATTGGCGAGCTGCCCGATGAAGTCGCGGCGATCCACCTGCAACAGCAGCCACCGACCGAACGGCCCACGCTCGGCCGCGCTGATTGTCCTGCCCTCGGTTTTCAGGCGGCTATCCGGGGGCGCAGGTGAAAACGCGCGGTTGTCGACCGGCACCTTCGTGATGTCCTGCCAGCGTCCGGCCCCGGTGCATATCCTGCCGACTTCGCGCCGCAGGTCATTCAGCGACTGTTTCTGCATCGTCGTCTCCAGGTTCATCGCACACGCCTGCATGCGGCTTTCCATGTCCGCTCGTCAGGCCAGGGCAGCTCGAAATCGCCCGGCATGGACACGGCGCCCTCGATCGAGATGGGCCGAACCCTGGCGCGCAAACGCGATCCGCAGACCCGGCACCAGAAGCGCTTCCTGGCCTCGACGAATCCGTCGTCCCAATGCCGCCGCTGGAAATGCCACCAGAGGGGCGGCGCGTGGAAACGCGCCGTATGCCCGCACTTGCATGTCAGCAGGACGGACCCGCCCAGCGTACCGGCCTCGAACAGGCAGGTGGGCACCATGGCCCCGCTCTTGGACCACTTCACGCTTCACGCCGCCGCTCAATCAGGCTGCGGAAGGCGCATTTCGAGCTGATCGTCCTCCGGCAAGGCGAAACCGTAGAAGCGAAGATCCAGGACCGGCGGCCCCGCCAGAGCGCACGTGGTTTCGGTCTTCTCGTCGAGGCGATTGAGCAATGCGGGCACGAAGTCACGCAGCGCTGCCTGGTCGCGCTCGGTGGCATCCTTGCGGTCAGCCATATGCAGGTACTGGCGTCCCAAGGTAAGCATCGCCTCGTCGGAAAGGGGTTTAGTCATGGGGGCGGACCTTTCGCGAATCATCATCGCTCCCTTATATATGTTCCATATTTGTTCTAAAATCCCCTTCATGCGGCCGATGTTCGCCCGTGCCTTCGCCAGGCGGCGTCCGCCGCGCTGTCAGTCGGGCTCGAAATACACGAGCGGGCCGGTTTGGCTCGAATGTTCAACACGTTGAAGGCCAGAAGAGATTTCCATGCCGATCATGCGCAATACGATTTTGCCCCACAAGGTCAGACCGAAGTCGTGCATGACCCAGCTCCGCCACCACGACCGCTCCCGCTGCGCTCAGCGTAGGCATCGCGGGTGACAGCGCATCTTCCCCTTCTCACATTCTGTCGCGCTTCCGCGAGCTCTCCTGTTGCGAGGGGAGATAGGCGCACAGTGACAACCTCGCCGTCCGGCGGCATCATCCATACATGTGCAACCTCTATCGCATGACCGCGAAGGAAGCCGAGGCAGCGAAACTGTTCGGCGCAGCCTTCACGCCCGGTGCCAACTACGGCGCCGAGGTCTGGCCAGGTTATCCCGGCCTCGTCGCGGTCGGGGGCGAACTGCGCGCGATGTCCTGGGGCTTCCCGCGCCATGCCTTCAGCAAGAAGACCGGCAAGCCGCTCAAGGCCTCGCCGGTCAACAATGCCCGCGACGACAAGCTGCGGGTCTACCCGATCTGGCGCGACAGCTTTCGCGAGAGGCGTTGCCTGATCCCGATGACGCAGTGGTGCGAACCCGAGGGCGAGGATCGGCGCAACACCCGCACCTGGTACTCGCTGCCGGAAACAGAAGTATTCGCCGTCGCCGGGATCTGGCGGCCGACCGACGAGTGGGGCGATGCCTACGCGATGGTCATGGTCGATGGCTGCGAGCAGATGTCCGATCTCCACGACCGCATGCCGACTATCCTGCGGGGCGAGGACTGGACACGATGGACCCAGGGCACGCCTGAAGAAGCCTTCGCGCTCCTTCGCACGTGGGACGGGCCGCTGACGGTCGATCGGACCGACGAGCCCTGGTTCAAGGCGAAGGCGGCGACCGGCAAGCCTGCGTCAGCGAACCTACTGCTTTGAAGGGATCACCATGCGGCCCCGCAGGTTCGGCCAGATGTTACCTTCGCCCGCCTCTTCGCCAAGGATCGTGTCGATCATCAGGTTGAAGAACTCCAGCAAACCCGCTTCGTCTTCAGGCCATTTGCCGAAGTCGGCACCCTGCAGGGCAGCGATTACGTCTTCCTCATCGGCTTGACGAAGTCGTTCGATGTCAGTGCCTGCGATCTTCCAATCCATGATCACCTCCAAGGCCGCGCGAGACCGTGGACCACAAGCTACTCACCGGCGTCCAGATCGCCAACGCCGATATGTCCCAATCGTTGGGTGCAGCTTCCATGCCTGCCTCCGCTGATGATTCACATCTATCGCTTTCATGAGGCGAGTGGCGCCTGGCCGGGTCGGACCGGTTTAAGGTAACAGGCCCGCCTCGAGCTATGACCTGAGATTGGGGCGGGCAGTACCAATTTCATCCATCGACCCTTCTCGGACTCTCAGCTGTAAATTTTCTGTTCCCAGGTGCGGCCCGTCCGCTTTCCCGGTCGGGACGCTCGAGATTGGCCGAAACCGGAAAGGCCGGTCTTGATCCATCAACAGGAGATAGCTGCCATTCCCACGTTAGCGCTAAGTGGCGTGATTCTAGTCTCAGACTATTGGCTCAACTAGGCTAACGCTTCGATCTCTGCGGACCAGTAAACTTCGTCGATCTGCTCTGCAGATTTGATCTTCGGCATCAGACTGCCGTGCGGTGTCTCATTATGACACAGCTCGCCGACGCCTTGGGCACAAGCGGCTGGAACCTTTCCAGAAGCTTGTCGGTTAAAGTGCTGCGATGCGTCCAGTGATCTCGCGCACGCGGGGAACTCAGACAATGACTAACGCGCATCACGGCCCGCTTGTGTCGCCGGTCGGCCCGATTACGCAAGACGCGGATGACGCGCTCTCCGACATAGGACTACTTCACCAGATCAGCGTCGCGCTCATCAACGAGCAGGATCGCTTCGAGCTCTATGGCAAGATCGTCGATGCCGCCGTCACCATCACCGGCTCGCAGTTCGGAACGATGCAATTGCTGTGCCCGAGCGATGATCCTTCGGGCCATGGCGGCGAACTGCAGCTTCTGGCGCAGCGCGGCCTGCCGCCCGAGGCGGTCGGTTTCTGGCAGTGGGTGAACCCTGCCGCTTACAGCAGCTGCACCTTGGCGCTGAAATTCGGCCAGCGCGCGATCGTGCCCGACTTCGAGGAGTGGGACGACATCAGCGGGACGCCCGATCTCCAGGCATTTCGCGATGCCGGCATTCGGGCGGCCCAGACTACCCCTTTGCTTTCGCGCAGCGGCAAGCTGCTGGGAATGATTTCTACTCACTGGAGCAAGCCGCACGAGCCTTCGGAGCGCGACCTACGCATGCTCGATATCGTGGCTCGCCAGGCGGCAGATATACTGGACCGCACGATCGCCGAGGAGGCGCTGCGCCACCTCAACGAGACGCTGGAAATGCGGGTGGAGGAACGCTCCCGCGAACTGATGGCGTCGGAAGATCAGGTCCGCCAGTTGCAAAAGATGGAGGCCATCGGGCAACTGACCGGCGGTGTGGCGCACGACTTCAACAACCTGCTGACTATCATCCGCTCCTCCGCCGAACTTCTCGCCCGCCGCGAACTCCCGCGCGACAAGCAGAAGAA
>NZ_ALVC01000083.1:0-18557 GCF_000293195.2 Sphingomonas sp. LH128 | reverse complement strand
CGTTTCGCGCCGCATCGGGCAGCGCCTGAAGCCGGTGGTGATGCTCGACGGTTCGCAGGCGCTCGACGTGGATGACGATCACACCCACGCCGCAGCCGAGGCCCTGCTCACCCTGCGCGGCGAGCCGGCCCGCACCTCTTCGGGTCCGGACCGGCTGCATCGTGCGTTGGGTTGATAGTCAGAATTTCAGGCCGATCCGCGCATACCAGAACCCACCGTTGAGGCCAAAGGGCGCAAAGCTGCCGTATTGCCCCGAACCATCCCAGGCGATCGCGCCGTTCTTGTCGGGGCGCACGTTGAACAGGTTGTTCGCGCCTACCGCCAGGTCGAGCGCCTCGGTGAACTGGTAGCCGACCTCCGCATCGGTCACCCACTTCGCCCCGAACGTCCGGTCCGATGCGGCGACGTTGCTGGACTCGGTGTACTGCCCGAAGCGCGTCGCGCGCAGCAGCGCCTTGACCGGGCCGGACGACCAGTTGCTCGTCAGCACCACTTTACTGCGCGGCAGTGCCACGACAAGGTCGCGCTGTGCCTGCCGCCCGAACAGCGTGACGTTGAGGCTGCTCAGCTCAGCCGGATTGTCGATGACGTGCAGGATCTTCGTGCGATTGTAGCTGTAGGCGGCACTCAGGCGAAACGTGCCGAGCGCGGCCGTGTCCAGCGTATACTCGCCCACCACGTCGATGCCGCGCGTGCGCGTATCGATCGCATTGGTAAAGAACTGCGCGCTGTCGACATCGTCCACGCCGTTCGCCTCGAGAATCGCCTTCACCGCCGAGCCGCCGTTGGAGGCCGTGCCGAGGAACTCGGTCTTCACGATGCGGTCGTCGATGCGGATCTGGTAGGCGTCCACCGTCAGGCGCAGCGGGCCGTTCTCGTAAGTCAGGCCGGCGGTGAAGTTCAGCGACTTCTCCGGCTTGAGCGGCTTGGCACCCAGCGCCTGTGCCGCGACGGAGTTGACCGGAAGGAACTTGGAGGTGGTCGAGACACGCTCGTCGCCGATCACGGTCACGGTGTTCTGCGTGGTCGAGAACCCGGTCTGCGCCAGCGACGGCGCGCGGAAGCCGGTGTTGACGCCGCCGCGCACCGCCAGCCCCGGCGCCAGTTCGATACGGGTGCTGGCCTTGGCGCTGAAGGTGTTGCCCGCACTGTCCGAATAGTGCTCGAACCGCCCCGCGAGGCCCACGAACCAGCCCGGCATCACGTCGGTCGCAAGATCGCGATAGGCGGCGAGATTGTTGCGCGAAAGGCTCGTCGCGTCGGCGGGCGAGGTTCCGGTAAACGAGACGAGGCCCGGCGACGGCGAGCGGCCCGCATAGAGGTCTCCGAACGCGGAGCCATCGTCGGGGATCACGTAGCCGCCGTCGCGGTAGCTGTCGGGCTCGCCCGCGACGTTCTGGAAGCGCTCCCAGCGGTGCTCGACACCGAAGGCGACGTTGAGCGGCTTGGCGAAACCGACCTCGAACTCGCGGCTGACGTCGATGTTGTTGACCCACAGGTCCTGCTTCTGGCGGCCCATGAAGAAGTCGGCCTTGCTGTCCGGCCCGAGCGAGGGGTTAAGCGTGTTCTCCGCCCCCAGCTTCACCGCATCACGGCCGTAGCTGGTGGACAGGTCGACCGCCCAGCCCGCCAGCTGCGTGCGCAGGCCAAGAGCCGCCTGCCAGTCCCACTCCCAGATGCGCCGATAGGCCTGGAAGCCCGCTGGATAGAGGTCCGGCAGCACTGACGAGCCCTGCGCATTCGCCTGCCCGCCGTAGCCCGTCGGCGACGCCACGTATGCGCCGCGCGCGTCCTTGATGTTGCGATAGCTCAGCGTCGAGAACGAATAGAGCGTCGTGTCATCACCCAGCGGCAGTTCGGCGTTGTAGCTGGTGTTGACGATCTTGTCCCGGTTCGAACGCCCGTAACCGCCAGCGATGACGTGATCGGCATCGGCCTCGCGCGGGTCGGGCTGGCCGTTCACGAGCGGGTAGACGTATGGGATTGCCTCGGCGACGGACTTGGCACGGTCGTGGTACTTGGCCTCCGCCGCGATCCGCACGAAGCCGCCGTCGCCGATACCTGCGCCGTAGGAACCCGCGACCTGGTAGAGATCGCCGCCGCCCTCGTACTGCTGCCCGCCGGTGAGCGAGATGTCGCCGCCCTGCTTCGTATTGTCTAGAATGATGTTGATGACGCCGGAAATCGCGTCCGAGCCGTACTGCGCCGCAGCGCCGTCACGCAGGACCTCGATACGGCCGACGGCGCTGGTCGGGATGAGGTCGATGTCCACCGGCGTAGAGCCGCCCGAAACGCGCGAAAGGTTGTTGATCAGCGAAGTCGTGTGACGCCGCTTGCCGTTGACGAGGACGAGCACATAGTCGCCCGAGAGCCCCCGGATCGCGATCGGACGGACGCTCGCGGACGTACCGCCACCACCGAGCGCCGGCATCGTCAGCGAGGGGATGATATTGCCGAGGATTTCCTTGAGGCCGGTGCGGCCGGTCGACTTCAGTTCGGCCGGGCCGATGACATCGACGGGAACCGGGCTATCGGCGACCGAGCGCTGACTGTGCCCGCGCGCGCCGGTGACGATGATGGCGCTGCCCTCGGCGGCGTCGGCCGCTTCCGCGGCGGCATCCGCAGTCGCCACCGGGATCGCCACGGAGGGCGCCTCGTCAGCATGCGCCACGCCGAAAGGAACGAACGATACGCTGGCGGCAAGCGCGGCGGACTTGAGAATTTTCACCTGGAATGGCCCCTGAACTTGTGGTCTGTCCGGAGCTTCATGACATGTCTACTGATTTAGTAGAAATTGCGATCTCTTATCCGTTCTCAAGTTTTTCTTGATACAGCGTCGATCAGGCCGAATGCAGTAAACCCGCCGCAGCTGGAGCCGAGGCGGGTTCACTGCAGATAAGCCAATGCTTACCCCGCCGGCGCAAAAGCAGCCGCCAGCGGGCGGTCGCCCTTGACCTCTCCGAACTGACGGAAGGTATCGAGCACCACCTGCTGCCGGTCGATCACGCCCTGATCGATCGGCACCGGCAGACGGGCACCGCGCCCCGCGAATTCCTTCGCGATCGGCAGGGGTAGGCCCGTTTCGGCGGCGAGGACCTTGGCGAATTCGTCGACGTGGGTGCTGGCCCACTGCAGCGCCTTGCCCTCACGCTTGAGGAAGTCGTCGAGCAGCGCGCGCTTAGCCTTGATCGCGCTTTCGGGGGCGATGTCGAAGCCGTACCCTTGCGAGAATCCGCGTCCGTCGATGGCGATGCGGTTGCCCTCCGCGAGCGCCGCCGCGACGTAGGGCTGCCACGTCGACCAGCCGTCCACAGCGCCGGTCTGCAGTGCGGCGCGCGCATCGCTTGGGGAGAGGAAGGTGATCGTCACGTCCTTCGCGCCAAGGCCCGCCGCCGCCATCGCCCGCAGCACCAGATAGTGCCCGACGCTGCCGCGCCCGGTGGCGATGCGCTTGCCCTTGAGGTCCTTGGGGCCGTGGATGGCGGACGCCTTGGGCACGATCAGCGCCAGCGCGCCCTCGGTGCGTTCCTGCGTGGTCTGCGCGCCGATCGCCTTGATCGGACTGCCCGCCTGATAGGCGAACTGGAACGGCGCATCGCCCACCAGCCCCACGTCCACCGCCCCGCTGCCCAGCGCTTCGAGCAGGTTCTGCGCGGCGGGAAACTCCGACCACTCGACCTTGTACGGCGCCCCGTCGAGCGCGCCAGAGGCCAGCATCAGCGCCTTGGTGCCGCCCTTCTGGCTGCCCACGCGCAGCAGTCCAGTGTCGGAAGCCCCGCCCCGGCCGCATGCGGCCAGAGCGAGGCTGGTGGTCAGTCCTGCAAGCAGGTTACGTCTGTCGAGCATCAATCAGAGATCCGTCCACAAGGGTTCGTCGGCGATCAGGATACGGTGCAGTTCGCGCGGGAAATCGCCGTAGTTGCGCACCGCGAAGTGCACGCTGGCACGGTTGTCCCAGAACGCCACCGTGCCCGGCCGCCACGAGAAACGCGCCTGCACGTCGGGCCGCTTGTACTGGCGCAGCACTTCTTCCAGCAATTCGCGGCTCTCGGACAGTTCGATGCCCAGGATCTGCGGCTGCTGCGAGAAGTTGACCCACAGGATCTTCTGCCCCGTCTCGCGGTGAGTACGCACGATCTTGTGCGCTACAATGGGGTATTCGTGGCCAGAGAGTTCCAGCGCGGGCACGAAGTTGTGCGTCACGTGCTTGCTTTCGAGGCGCTGCTTCAGCTCCTCGGGCAGCGTTTCGTAGGCAAGCGCGGCGTCCACCCAGATCGTGTCGCCGCCCACTTCGGGCAGGTTCACGTCGCGCAGCACCGCGCCCCAGGTCGGGACCAGACGCCAGCTGGTGTCGGAGTGATAGGCCTCGCCCGGCTTGACCTTGTAGCCGAGCTTCTTCTCGTACTCGCGGTCATGCTTCGCGGCGATCGCGTGGACTTCCTTGTTCGCCGCGTCGTGCTGCGTGGTCGGGTGCGTGTAGAGCGGTCCGAAGTTCGCCGCGAAGGCCGCCTGCTGCGCGTCGTCGATGGACTGGTCGCGGAAGAACACGACCTTCCACTTGAGCACCGCAGCACGGATCGCCGCGCGCAATTCGTCGGTCAGGGGTTTGGACAGATCGACACCCTCGATCTCGGCGCCGATCGTCGGCTGAACGGGACGGATGACGAGGCCCGCGTTTGCGGTATCGAACGTGGAAGCGGAAGTAGCCATTGTCGTGTCTCCTCTCTTCTCGTTTCAGGCCGCCGAGCGGGTCAGGCGCGCGGCGGTATTGCGGTTGACGGGCACGTCGAGGCCCAAGTTCTCGCGGAAGGTTTTCCCTGCGTAGTCCTGCTTGTAGATCCCGCGCTGCTGCAGGATCGGCACGACCTGATCGACGAAGACCTCCAGCTGGCCGGGCAGCGATTCGAACAAGTTGAAGCCGTCCGAACCCCGCTTCTCCAGCCACAGCTGGAAGCGGTCGGCGAGTTGCTCGGGGGTGCCCACGAAGCCGCCCTTGGGCGTTGCCACCCGAAGCGCGATCTGGCCGAGCGTCAGGCCCTGCGCGGCGGCGGCAAGCACCTTCTCAGAGGCGCTCTGGTTGCTCTTGAAACCCTCCTCGGCGACATGCGCCGGGAAGGCGCCATCGGGATCGTACTGGCTGAAGTTGTGGTCGTTGAACGAGCGGCCAAGCGCCCGCAGCGCGTTTTCCAGACTGACAAGGCCCGCCAGTTCGCCGTGCAGGCGCTCGGCCTCCTCCTCGGTCGAGCCGACCACCGGCCGCGCGCCGGGCAGGATGAACAGCTTCTCCGGATCGCGCCCGAAACCGCGCGCCCGCGCCTTCAGGTCCGCGTAGAACGCCTGACCCTCGGCAAGGTCCTCCTGATGGGTGAAGATCGCCTCGGCATGACGCGCGGCGAACGTGCGGCCGTCCTCGGAGGAGCCCGCCTGGAAAATCACCGGCTGCCCCTGCGGCGAGCGCGAGATATTCAGCGGCCCCTTCACCGACAGGAACTCGCCCTTGTGGCCCAGTTCGTGCAGCTTGTCGGCGTCGAGGAACTGCCCGCTGGCCTTGTCGCGCACCAGTGCGTCGTCTTCCCAGCTGTCCCACAGGCCCTTGACGACATCGAGGTATTCGTCGGCAAGGCGGTAGCGCTCGGCATGGCCGAGGTGCTCGGCCTTGCCGTAGTTGTCGGCGCTGCCCGCCAGCCATGAGGTGACGACGTTCCACCCCGCCCGCCCGCCGCTCAGGTGATCGAGCGAGGCGAACTGGCGGGCGAGGTTGAACGGCTCGTTGTAGCTGACGGTGGAGGTGGCGACGAGGCCGATCCTGTCGGTCACCGCCGCGACGGCGGAGAGGATCGTCAGCGGCTCGAAGCGGTTGAGGTAGTGCGGCGAGGAGCGCGCGTTGATCGAGACGCTGTCCGCCACGAACAGGTAGTCGAACTTGCCGCGCTCCGCCGCCTGCGCCTGCCGCACGTAGAACGGCAGGCTGGTGCTGGCGTCCACTTGCGCGTCGGGGTGGCGCCAGTCGTCCCAGCCGGGGCCGACGCCGTGCAGGATGAAGCCGAGCTTGAGCTGTCTGTCTGCCATGTCAATTCCTCCTATGTCGTGAGGTCAGGCTATGCGGCGGGAGCGGGACGGACCAACGCGATTGGCTGATGTGAAAGTGAGTTGTGCCAATGGGTTCGGGGGGCGGGGTCGCGCCTGCCCCTTCGACAAGCTCAGGGTGAGCGGGGTGGGAGTAAACCGCCAGAGCCACCCAAGCTGGGCGTACTGATAGCTATCTCCAAAACCCGCTCAGGCTGAGCTTGTCGAAGCCCCATCGCCCACATTCACGCCAGCCGGTTCACCCCGCCAGCGCGACCTTGCGCTGATCCCGCTCGGCCACCTTCTCGCGCACCAGCGGGATCAGTTCGCGGCCATAGTCGATCGCATCGGCCAGCGGCTCGAAGCCGCGGATCAGGAAGTGGTCGATGCCGATGTCGTAGTATTCCAGCAGCGCCTCGGCGACCTGCTCGGGCGTGCCGACGAGGCCGGTGGAATTGCCCGCAGCGCCGGTCAGCGCGGCAACGCCGGTCCACAGGCGCGAGTCGCGGCGGCCCGAAGCGGCGGTTTCCAGCAGGCGCAGCGAACCCGCATTGGGTGGACGGTGGCCCGAAATGGGCAGGCCCGCCGCCTCGCGGTTGGCGCGCACCTGCTCGACGATGGCGTCGGCCTTCTTCCAGGCGGCTTCCTCGGTATCGGCGATCACCGGGCGCAGCGAGAGCGAGAACCCCGGCGAGCGGCTATGCTGCGCGGCGGCGTGGCGCACGGTACGCACCGCCTCGCCGACCTGCTCCAACGTCTCGCCCCAGAGCGCGTAGACGTCGGCATGACGGCCCGCGACTTCGATCGCCTCGGGCGAGGAACCGCCGAAGAACACCGGCAGGTTGTCCGGCTTGATCGCCGCGAAGGCGCCGCGCGCCTGGTAGAAGCGGCCGGCGTGGTCGAACGGCTGCGCCGAATTCCATTCGCGTTGCAGGATATCGAGGTATTCATCGGTGCGGGCGTAGCGTTCGGCCTTGGTGGTGCCGACGTCGCCGTCGCGCGCCATCTCCTCGTCCGCGCCGCCGGTGATGATGTGCACCGCTACGCGCCCGCCGGAAAGCTGATCGAGCGTCGCCAGCTGGCGCGCCGCGAGCGTCGGCTGTGTGAAGCCGGGACGGTGCGCGACGAGGAAGCCGAGCTTGCTGGTGATCGCCGCCGCATGGGCCGCGACGATCTGGCTTTCGGGCGAGGCCGAGCCGAACGGGATCAGCACGCGGTCGAAGCCGCCCCGCTCCTGCTCGATCGCGGCGGCGTCCACATATTCCCGGTCGAGCACGCGCGAGCGGGTGGCGTTGTGGATTTCCGAGGTGTCGTTGAAGCCGATGTAGCCGATGAACTTGACAGTCATTGCGGTAAACTCCGGTTATGATTTTAGATGACGAAGAAGCCGTGGGTGCCGTCGCGCTGAAGCTGCGCGACAAGGCCGTATTCCCAGTCGAGGTAGGCCTGCATGGCGGCCTTGGGATTGTCGGTGCCCTCGTAAGGGCGCTTGTAACGGCCCTCGGGTCCGCGCGGCGTGGGGGCGCCGTCGGGGCCAGTTTCGAGCGGGCCAGTTTCAAGGGCGGTGAAGTCGGCTTCCAGCACCAGCACTTCCCAGCCCAGCTGCGCTAGCCACGACGCGGTCATGTCCGCACGCGGGCCGAGGTCGTCGGCAAGGACGATGCGCGCGCCGCGCACGGGGGCGAAGTGGTCGGTCTCCTGCACCAGCTGGCCGCCGGGGGCATTGCGGAAGCCCGGAAGGTGCCCGGCGGCGTAGACGTCCGGCTGGCGCACGTCGAAGCGGTAGAGGGTGCGGTGCGTCTCGGCCTCGATGCCGGCAAGCTGCGCGGCGTCGATGCGGCGCACCCCGGCGCGGTAAGCGACTTCGCGGGCGCGGGTCCGCGCTTCGTCGACATCGCCGCCGAGTTCGACGCTCTCCTGCCGCCCGTGCTCCAGTTGCTGCCCTGCAAGGGTCCAGCCGATAGTGCCGTTGCGCAGCGCGAAGACGCGGTTGGGCAGCCCCGCATTGATGAGCGACTGCGCGCCGATCAGGCTGCGGGTGCGGCCTGCACAGTTGACGATGATCGTGGTGTCCGGGTCGGGCGCGGCGACCGGCGCGCGCAGCACGAGTTCGGCGCCCGGCACGCTGCGGCCGCCGGGGATGCTCATCGTCGCGTATTCGTCGAAGCGGCGCGCGTCGAGGATGGCGATGTCGGCCTTCTCGTCGATCAACGCCTGCACGTCCTCGGCCGGAAGCGAGGGTGTGCCGCGCCGGTGCTCGACAAGTTCGCCGAAGGCCTTGGAGTAGGAATTGACGTCCTCGAACAGCTCGTAGCCCGCGTCGCGCCAGCCCTGCAGGCCGCCGTCCAGCAGATCGACGCGGGTGAACCCCAGCCCGCGCAGTTCCTCGACCGCGAAGGGGGCAAGCCCTTCGCCGTCATCGTAGACGACGACCTGCACATCCTTGCGCGGCAGGCGCCACGCGGCCTCGGCAGCGATGCGCGCCAGCGGAATCTGCGCGGCGAACAGCGGGTGGCCAGCGGCGAAGGGATGCTCGTCGCGCACGTCGATCAGCGCGATTTCGCTGCGGGCCAGAAGCGCGCTGCGGACCTGATGGGGAGTGACGGTCATGCTTTCCTCGAAAGATCCCAGAGGTTGGCCCAAAGATTAGGCAACGTGGTGTTGGCGTAGCCGGAGATGAACGGCCGCTCCTCGCCGCTGGCGCGGTAAGTGGCGCGCTCGACGGCGCCGATGTTGGCACCGTAGACATGGATCGAAATGGAGATTCGATCGGCGTGGCCGTTCTCGACGCGGTGAATGTCCCCCTCGCGCGGGTCGATCGCCTCGACCTCGCCGGGGTGGAGCGTGCGGGTCGCCCCGTGCTGCACCAGGGCGCCGTCATGGTCGCGGTGATGGAAGCTCTGCACCCTCTCGGTGCCGCTCAGTACGCCTACGAGGCCCCAGACACGGTGGTCGTGGATCGGCGTCGCCTGCCCAGGCCCCCAGACGAAAGACACGACGCTGAAACGCTCGGCGCTGTCACAGTGGAGGAGATATTGCTGGTAACGTTCGGGATGCGGCCGGGCGTATTCCTCCGGCAGCCAGTCGTCTTGCGCGACCAGATCCGCCAGCAGGCCCCCGCCATCGCGCAGAATCCGGTCGAGATCGTCCGTATCGTCAAGCAAGCCGGCGAAGTCGGTGACGAACCGGCGCAGCGGCGACAGGTCCGTGGCGGTCGTTATCGGGGCGAACGCGTTCACGGGCGCGCTCCGGCATGCAGCGCGACGATCTCCCCGGCAGGCCGTTCCTCGACCAGACCGCCCAGTGCATCGAGCAGGCGCTTGCGCAACGGCGCCGCCACGGTCGCACGCTCGGGGCCGCGCGAAGCGGTGATCCGCTCCTGCGCAACGATTTTTCCTCCGTCGAGCAGGACAATGCGGTCAGCGAGCGCGATGGCTTCGTCGACGTCATGCGTCACCATCAGCACCGCCGGGCGATGACGACGCCACAGCGACAGTACCAGTTCGTGCATCCTGAGGCGGGTCAGGGCGTCGAGTGCGGCGAAGGGTTCGTCGAGCAGCAGCAATTGCGGCTCACGCACCAGTGCACGGGCAAGGGCCACGCGCTGCGCTTCGCCGCCCGAAAGCGTCAGCGGCCAGGCTTCCAGACGGTGGCCGAGGCCGACTTCCTGCAGCGCCTCTTCCGCCAGTTGGCGCGCATTGCCGCGCTTGAGGCCGAGGGCGACGTTGCGCCAGACTTTCTTCCACGGCAGCAGGCGGGCGTCCTGGAACACCACGGCGCGCGAACCGGGGATGGTCACGTCCTGCCCTTCTACCGGATCGAGGCCGGCCAGCGTGCGCAGCAGGGTGGTCTTGCCCGAGCCGGAACGACCGAGGAGGATGACGAACTCGCCCGCCGCGATCTGCAGGTTCAGGCCCGAAATGATGGTGTTGTCGCCAAAGCGGCGGGTGAAATCGCGCAGACTGACGACGGGTTCGGACGTCACGGCGGGCGCGGCGGGCGAGGTAAAGTGATTCAGGCGAGCATCCACGGCAGGGTCCTTTCGGGGAGCGGGTTCACGCAGCAGGTTCATTGGGAAACGATGGAGGGGCGCCAGACGAGCGCGCGGCTCTCGACCGCGCGGACCAGTCCGTCGGCGGCAAGGCCCAGCACGGCGTAGACCATCAGGCACACCAGGATGATGTCCGTGCGCATGAAGTCACGCGCGTTGTTGATGAGGTAGCCGAGGCCCGCAGTGGCGTTGATCTGCTCCGCCACGACCAGCACCAGCACCGAGACCGAGAGCGAATAACGCAGGCCCACCAGCAGCGCAGGCAGCGCGCCGGGCAGGATTACATGCCAGACCTGCGCTGCGCGGCTGAGGCCCAGGCTGCGCGCGCCTTCGAGCAGGCGCACGTCGATCCCGCGGATACCGCCGTAAAGGTTGAGGTAGACCGGGAAGATCGAGGCGAAGGCGATCAGCGCAATCTTGGGCGTCTCGCCGATACCGAACCAGACGATGAACAGCGGCGTCAGCGCCAGCGTCGGGATCGTACGCTTGATCTGCATGAGCGGATCGACCGCGACCTCGCCCTGCCGCGACAGCCCGGCGACGAGCGCCAGCACAATCCCGGTGGTCACGCCGATCGCCAGGCCCGCGATGATCCGCAGGAAGGAAACGGCGAGGTTGTCGGTCAGTTCGCCCGACACCGTCATCGCCCAGAGCGTCGCCAGCACCTGCGAAGGCGCCGCGAGGGTCCGCTCGGGAATAAGGCCGGACCGGGAACCGGCCTCGAGCACCGCCAGCAGCAACAGCGGCGAGAGCCAGCGGGCAGAACCCAGCGAGCGGGCCAATCGGGTGAATGGGGACATGGACGAAGTGCCTCGTGTGGTCATGACCCAAAACTGGCACCTGAATGTCTACCAATTCAATGGAGAATGTTGTGCCGACCTATCAGCAACGCTCATAATGGCGCCTCGAAACGCTCATCCCACGCCCGGACGTGCGGAAAACCGGGCCGAAAGCAGAAAAAGGGCATGGGGACAGAATTGCTTGCCTCACCTAAATCTCTACTATTTTGATTGAGAATAAGTCATAACGCATGGATGCATGCAGGCCATCATACGAATCCTGGCCATCACACGAATCTTGAAAGCCCGCCGATGCCCGTAAATCTCCCGACAAACCTTCTGCGCAGCTTCGTTGCGATCGTCGATACCGGCTCGATGCTTCATGCTTCGGAGCGGGTTTTCGTAAGCCAGTCGGCGCTCAGCCTCCAGATCAAGCGACTCGAAGAGCTGCTGCAACAGTCGCTGTTTCACCGTGAGGGACGCCGCCTTGCGCTGACGGCGCACGGCGACCTGATGCTCGACTATGCACGCAAGGTGCTCGCCCTGCATGACGAAGCGGTCGCGGCGGTCACCGCCGGGCATTTCGCCGGGCCGGCGCGGATCGGCATGGTACAGGATTTCGCGGAACTGCTCCTGACCGGCCTCCTCGCCCAGTTCGCGGATTTGCACCCGGAGGCCGAACTCTACTCGCGGGTTGCGGGCACGGCGGAACTCCTCGACCTGCTGGAGCGGCGGCAACTCGACATCGTGCTGGGATTTGCCGCGCCGAATGACGGCCATGCGGTGACCACCGCGCCCATGTCGTGGTTCGGCAAGGAGGAACTGGCCGCGCACGAGACGATCCCCCTAGCCGTGCTGGAGACGCCCTGCCGCTTCCGGGAAGCGGCGATCCGCGCGCTGGAGGATGCCGGGCGCCCGTTCCGCATAACCGTGGAGACGCCCAATCTCACCACCTTGCGCGCGGCGGTGGATGCGGGGCTCGGCCTTACCTGCCGCACCGGGATGTTCCTGCGCGACGCGCCGCTGGGAGACGTCGGCCTGCCCTCGCTGCCGCATGTCTCCTGTGTGCTGCATACCGCGCCGGGGCTCGACGGGCCCACCCACCAGCTTGCCACACTGGCGCGCGAGGTGGTCGCCGGGCTTCCCAACTGATGGCGCTGCTTATTCGATAATCTCAAGCGGCTCTCAAGGCTTCTCGTTGGTCGCGGTGCCGGGCTTTCCATAGCTTTGGATGCGATCAACGATGAGGCTTACCGATGACCGAAACCCTGAACGACCGCTTCGCCGCGCTGCAGGCCGAACGCGAGCGCACCTGGAGCGCCGAGCAGCTGGAACGCAATGCAGCGCAGCGCCGGGTGCTCGTCGAGCGGCACGATCCGTCCGCGCAACCGAAGGCTGGCGACACCGTCGAACCCTTTACGCTGATCGATCAGGACGGGCGCGAACTCACGCGCGACACGATTCTTGCGGATGGCCCGGCGGTGCTCGTGTTCTTCCGCTTCGGTGGGTGCCCCGCCTGCAACATCGCGCTGCCGTGGTACAACGAGACGCTGCTGCCCGAACTGCGCGCCCGCGGCATTCGCCTGATCGCGGTCAGCGCGCAGATCCCGGTCGACCGGGACCTGATCGCGCGCCATGGCCTGGGCTTCACCGTGGCTTCGGACCCCGGTTATGCGCTCGGCCGCCAACTTGGCATTACCTTCCTGCCTGACGAGCAACCCGCCGTCCCACACGGCCAGCCCTGGATCGGCGCGACACTGGGAACAGGCAGCTACGAGATCGACCAGCCCGCCATCCTTGCCCTCGCGCCCGACGCGACGGTGCTGTTCTTCGAGGCCAGCCCCGACTGGCTGAGCCGCACCGAGAGCGAGACGATCCTCGCCGCCCTGCCCGCTCGCCAGACCGCCACCACCGGCGCCTGACCTTGCTTCAAAGTCCCTCGCCGCCGACCCAGTGCTCGTCGGCGAGGAACCGGGCAAGGCCCCACACCTGACGCCGGATATCGGGCACGGCGACGATCTCCCACGCCTCCCCCTTGGTGATCGGCCCGACCGCGAGCAGGCGGTCCTGCGCATTGCCAGCGGCATCGCGCACCCGGCCGAGATGGTCGACGTCCACCCCAAGGCCGTGGGCGTCGCCGCGAATATGTCCCGCCTCGAGCAGATGCGTCAGGACCGGCGCCTCCACCCGGCGCAAGTCGCCGTCCGGCCCGGCGCAGTTGAACACGCGGTCCACCGCGATCGCCTCGATGCCGTCCTGACCACGCGGGCGATAGTGCACCACCGCCTGCCCGCCGGCTTCGTCGGCTCCGCACAGTTTGCCCGCCACGTACTGCAGCCGCCCGGCGCTCTCCATCGCCTCCAGCCGCTGCGCGACCGAGGGGGCGAGGCGATGGCGGTGGATGTCCCAGTACGGCCGCAGATGCCGCAGGAAGCGGGCCTGCGCGGCGGTCGAATGGCGGCGCCAGATGTTCTGGGTGTGGGGTCGCAGAGCATCCACCGCGCCGCGCCAGCCGATCTCCTCCGCCCGGCGCCGCACGGCGCGGACGAGGTCCGCGCCGCGCAGATCGGGGTCGGAAATGGGAACCACCACCGGCCCGCTCTCGGCGTGGGCGAGCGGCTTGAGCCCCCGGCGCGAAAGCACCGTGACCTTGCCGCCGAACCCCGAGCTTTCCAGCGACAGCACCACGTCGGCCGCCGTCAACCCGCTGCCCACCACGAGGACGTGGTCGAGCGCGGCGAGGCCCTCGATCGCCGAGCGATCCCAGGGATCGGGACTGTAGAGGTGCCCCGGCAGCCCCTCCAGCACGCCATGCGGCGCGGGCGGGAAGTTGCCCAGGGCCAGCACCACCGCGCGGCAATCGACGACGTCGCCGTCGGCCAGCCGCACATGTGCCGCGCCATCGCCGAAATCGACCGAGCATGCCTCGCCGTCGATGACCTGCGCGTCGGGACCGGCCTTCGCCAGCGCCTCGACCAGCAGTTCGCGCAAGTAGGTCCCGTAAGTCAGGCGCGGCACGAAGCGGTTCGCCTCGTCGGCGTCGGCGAAATCCATCCAGCGGGCGAAGTGCTTCGCATCGTCGGGGAACGCGCTCATGTTGGAGGCGCGCACGTTGAGCAGATGCTCCGGCCGCCGCGTACCGAACGCCACGCCCTTGGCAAGCTGGGCGGAATTACGCTCGATCAGGGCGACCTTGACGCCGTAGCGCAGCAGGTTGATCGCCAGCAGCGTCCCGCTGAACCCTCCTCCCACGATCGCGATGGGCAGGTCGCGGGCGGCATTGTGACTGATCATGAAAAGATAGGTTCCCGGCAAGCTGATGAGGCTGGCTAACAGGAAATGCCCGCCGCGGGGTATTTTTTGTCCTCATAGATTGCGCCGAATCGCTTCGGTCGGTCGCTGCCGTTAACCATTTCTAGTGACCTTCGGTTTATACGTATGGCCCTGATCAAGGTTGGGGCATGCCGGTTAGGTCGCATCTCGTCTTCGTTTGGCTGCTTCTGGCGGCGCTGTTCTGGTCGTCTTCCGCGCGGGCGGAGATCGTCCGGATGCGCTCCGACGTCTGCTATGCCACCGCGCCGGCGGACTATCCGGCCACTGCCGCCTCGGTCGCGCGGCTGAACTTCGACTGCGCCCGCGTGCCTGACCATCCCGCCTACGCCAAGGGCTGGGCATGGCTGAAGCTGCGCGATCCGCGCATGCTGTCCGGCCTGCCTTCGGGCTGGCTCCTGATGACCGACCAGAGCCGGTTCGAGCGCATGACCATGCTGGTGGTCGATACCCAAGGCCGCACCCGCACCGCCACGATCGCGCCCGGCGCCGTCGGCGACCACTGGGCTCTCGGGGGCATGTTGCGCTTCGCCGTCGATCCGCCGGGCGCCCGCGTCCGCGATGTCTACATCGGCTACCGCAACCTCGACGACCTTTCGCTGATGCGCAAACTTTCGGCGATGAGCCCGCAGAGCCTGCTGCGGCTCGAGGGCATCTGGCTGGCGCTGATGGGTGTGTTCGCGGGCGCCATCTTCTCCGCGTTCGCTTACAACCTGCTGATCTACACCGGCCAGCGACTGGTCTTCCAGCGCTGGTATCTCGTGTGGTCGCTGCTGGTGCTCGCCTATGGCCTGACCTGGACCAACGTGCTGGCCTTCGCCTTCCCCGAATATGTCGGCCCGTTCGCGGTGACGACCGACTATCTGCTCGTCGCCGGACTGATCGCGGCGGGGAACATGTTCTTCCTGGCCGTCATCGAGGAAGGCGTGCTGCCGCGCTGGCTGGTGCGGTGGGGGAAGATCTGCGCCTGCCTCAACATGGTGGTCGGCGTTCTCGCCGCCTTCGTCCCCGTCGCTGCGCCGGTCGTGCTGGACCGCTGGCTCAACGTGGTCTTCGTCCTCAGCGCCGCCAGCGTCGGCGTCGGCATAGGCATCGCCCTGCGGGCACGCAGCCGTGTCGTGTGGTTCTACCTTGCCGGGTGGACCCCGGTGCTCTCGGTCTTCGCGCTGCGCGTCAGCCGCAACTTCGGGATCACGGTGCAGGACGACGTGGTCGATATGGCCACTTTCGCCGCGCTCGCGTTCGAATCGATCGCCCTGTCGCTCGCCATCGCCGACCGCTTCCGCCTGCTCGGCAAGGAGCGCGACACGGCCGAGCAGGCCCGCAAGGTCGCCCAGGTCGAGAGCGAGACCTTCCGCCGCGCCGCCCAGACCGACTACCTGACCGGCCTCGGCAACCGCGCCGCCTTCCAGTCCGCGCTGCGCACGATGTGCGAGGATGCCGCACGCTCCCCCTTCATGCTGCTGCTGATCGACGTCGATCATCTCAAGCACATCAACGACCGCCTCGGCCATGACGGCGGCGACCTGCTGCTCGGCAAGGTCGGACGGGGCCTCGTGGCCGCAGGTGGTCCGTCCGCGCACGTCTCGCGCATAGGCGGTGACGAGTTTGCGATCCTGCTGCCGTGGGACCCCGTGGCGGAACTGCGCATCCGCCGCGCGCTGGACGAACTGCAGGGTGCGACGCTGACGCACGGCGGCCGCAGCTGGGCCTTGTCGCTCAGCATCGGCCTTGCCTGCTTCCCGCAGGATGCCGCCGAACCCGACGTGCTCGCCAAGAACGCCGACCTCGCGCTCTATCAGGCCAAGCAGGAAGGCCGCCGACGCCTGCTCGACTACGCCCCGCACTTGCGTGAGCAGTTGGACAGCCGGCAGCTGTTCGGACTGGAAGCGCGCCAGGGCATCGAACGCGCCGAATTCTCGCTCCATTACCAGCCCATCGTCGATATCGATACCGGCGCGATCGGATCCTACGAAGCGCTCCTGCGCTGGCAGCACCCGGTCCACGGGCTGATGACACCGGCCGTCTTCGGCGACATGCTGAACGAGCGCAAACTGGGCCTTGCGGTGCAGCAGCACGTGCTGGACATGGGCCTCGCCGCCTTGCGGGACCACCCGGAGCGGATCCCCAAGCTCTCGGTCAACCTGATCGCCGCGCAGCTCGACAGCCCCCACGCCGCCGCCCGCCTGCTGGCGCGGATACGCGACTATGGCATCGCGCCCGAACGCCTGTGCATCGAGGTGACCGAGGACTTCGTGCTCGGCCGCGCGGTGGACGAGACCGCCAAGGCGCTCGACCTGCTGCACGAGGCAGGCGTGACGGTGGCGCTCGACGACTTCGGCACCGGCTATGCCTCGCTGATCCATCTCAAGCACCTGCCCTTCGACGTGCTCAAGATCGACCGCTCGTTCACCCTCGGCCTGTTCGACGACGACGGCCAGAGCGAGGCGATCATCCGCGCCATCATCGGGCTTGGGCAGGGCCTCGGCAAGCAGGTCGTGGCCGAGGGCGTCGAGACCGAAGAACAACGCCGCAAGCTGGCGGAGATGGGCTGCAGGCTCGGCCAGGGCTACCTCTTCGCCCGCCCGGCCCCGATCGAGACTTTCGCACCGGCCGGTGCATCGGCCGGAGCATCGGCCTGCGCGGCCTGACGCTTCAGGGCGAAGGCGCGGCGTCGGATTCGCGGCGGATCAGTTCGAAGGTCATCCGTGAATGGCGCGGCGCCGGACGGCGTCCCTCGCGGACGGTACGGATGTCCTCGACCAGTTGCAGCACCGCCGCGCGCGACATGTCGGCGATCGGTTGGCGGATCGTCGTCAGTTCCGGCCAGGTCGTGGTCGCCTGCGGGGCATCGTCGAAGCCGACGACGGTGAGGTCGCGCGGCACGTCCAGCCCCATGCGATGCGCCACCGAGACCGCTGCCGCCGCCATGTCGTCGTTGCTGGCGAAGATCGCGGTCGGCCGCTCGGCCAGTGCCAGCAGCTTCTGCGCCGCGTCGAGGCCTGACCGGTAGGTGAACTGCCCCTCGACCACCAGCGCCGGGTCCGACACCAGCCCTGCCTCCCCCAGCGCATCGAGGTAGCCGTAAAGGCGCAGCGCCGATGCGGTCTGGTCGGGATTGCCGGAGACGAACCCGATCCGTTCGTGCCCCTGCGAAAGCAGGTGCCGCGTCATCGCCGCCGCCGCCGCGCGGTCGTCGATGTTGACGGACGAGAGGAACACCGCAGGCCGCCCCGAAGCCACCGCGACGGCGGGAAGCCCGGCCTCCTGCAGCAACTGGTGCATGTCGTCGGCGTCGCAGAGCGGCGGCGGCAGGATCAGCCCGTCCACCCCGCCGTCGATCAGGCGCCGCACGATTTCGGCGCGCTCTTCCGGGTTGTCGCAAAGCTGCACCACAAGCTGAACGTTGGCCCGGCTCGCCTGGTCGAGGCTACCGACAAGGAATTCGTTGAGATAGCCGGCGCTGGGATTGCTGTAGAGCAGGCCGATGCGGATCTCGCTCGCCGCCGCGAGGTTGCGGGCGGCGGCGCTCGGCGAATAGTTCAGCGCCTTGATCGCAGCCTCGACCCGCTCGCGCGTTTCCTCGCGCACGTTGGCCTTGCCGTTCATCACGCGCGACACCGTCATCAGCGAGACCCCCGCCTCGCGCGCCACGTCGGCAATGGTGTTCCCTGCGCGCGAACGGCGCGAGGAGCGCGGGCGCATGGGCGATCCGCCGATATCGTCTGCCATGCGCGCCTCTACTCCCTGCCTGCACCCTCGCTGCTAACGCGCCGGCGGGCCGCTTGCAACGTGATCGATTGATGGCGCCGGGCGCGCACGGACCATCCTGTGACGGGCATCTCTGTCGCCAGGCCGTCATCCCGGCGAAGGCTGGGGCCGCTGGCCGAGTAAGGCCCAACCCTCGACAGGGCGTTTGAACGATAGTTGGCCGTAACAGGCCAGCGGTCCCAGCTTTCGCTGGGATGACGAGGTTGTGCGTGCAGTCAGCGCACGCGGAAATACCCGCTGGCGAGTGCGGGCCATTACGCCGGGGAAATCAACGCAACCGAAGTGAACATCGGGTCGGCGTCGGGAGCGTCCTCACCGGGACGCGGGGTTTTGTGTTCCGTGAAGCTCTGGCGAGCGGCCGGGTAACTCACGGTGCAGCCCGGCTCGACCTGTATTCCATCGGAAAGTCCCATGTGGCCGTCGTTAGGGTTCGCATCGTTATCGGCCGAAGGCTATCCGGGATGGCCGTCCCAAGTCCTGCCGTGTGTCGCAGGAACGTATGGACGGCGTTTCCGGTAGCGCAGAGACAGTCCGGGTCTTCGAACGGACGCGTGGTTTGC
>NZ_ALVC01000082.1:0-3294 GCF_000293195.2 Sphingomonas sp. LH128 | reverse complement strand
CTGCCACTTGCTGATGAGCCTGTCTTGGCCGTCGCTATCCCGATAGCGGTAGACGTGTAGGTCATACACATCACGAGAATGAACGGGTGCGCGAAGGACGGTGTTCGCTTCGACGAACTGTATGCCCAGAGCCATCAGGATTTCCTGTTCCACGGATGAGATGGATCGAGAGGGCGGCCGTCAAGGGTCGAACCACGAACGACCCCGGTTCGCTCCTCTCGCTGGATCTCGCCATCATGACAGGGCTTGCAGACCGGCTCCCAGTTCTTGCGATCCCAGAAGACCTTGCTGTTGCCCCGATGCGGCACGCGGTGATTGACGACGGTAGCGGCGGTAGTCAGGCCCCTAGCATCACATCGCGCACACAGCGGGTTCGCATCGAGGAAGGCGATACGCGCCTTCTGCCATTTGCCGCCGTAACCTCGCTCGGCCGTCTTGCGCTTGTCGTTGCGCCAGCTGGGCTGGCTCCCGCGCGGCGCGACGTCAACCAACGGCGACGTCGATGGTGACGGGAGACCAGGCCGCCTTCGCATCCGCGCGCCGATACATACGGATGTACCGCTTCGAACCGACGACCCGCATGCTATCGCGGATGGCGCGCATACCTTCGAGCCAGCGCTCGTCGGCAATCTCCAACCGAAGAAGGCTCAGGAGATCCGCGCGGTTGATGCGGCCCTGGTTGTCGACATCGAACGCTCGGTTGATGATTGCCTGGATCTCGGTGCGGCTTCCAGCCGACCATTCGCGAAGGCACTCATCGACCAGCCCCTTTGCGACCTGGAGTTCCGGACCGAAGACGATGTTCTCGCTCACCGCGACAGTAACCTTCAGCGTGCCGTCGTAGCTGGTGAAGGTCAGGTTGCCCTTCGAGCCACCGCGACGGGAGCTGTATTCCTGTTCGAGGAGGGCGACGAAAGCATCGACCGTCGCGAATGTCTGCTCGCGAAATGCCGCGACCATTTGCGAAATCGGCAGTGCGGCGGCGATGATCTTGCGGACGGCTTCGTCCTGCAGCTTGTCGACCGGCTTCACTGCGGCTTCAGGGATCAGGCCCCCATCGCCGTTGATGAAGTAGGTATTGCCGTCAATCTCGCGCCGACCTGAGGAGAGGGTCTCGGTCATACCGGGGTCACGCTGATGACTTTGCCGCCCGCGCGCTTGACTAGCGCCGTGAAGGCCCCTGACGCCCGAGAAAGATCAGCGCTGATCTCGACGTCGCCCCGGATGACGGGCCCCGGATTGTAATCCAGCGCATTGGCGCGGGCTGCCCGGGCTTCGGACAATTCCTTTATGACCTGCCGCATGAAGCGGCCCGATACGGTCGTGGGCGTCTCGTCACCCAGTAGCGCTGCGCGCTCGCGAAGTTGGTCTAGGTCGAGCATCTTGCGGTCCTTCGGCAGGTGCGGAATGCGGCGCGCATACGACGGCACATCTCGTCGACGCGCTCTTCGAGCTCGTCATAGTGGGCTGGACCGTCGACGCCGGGACGGATCTCCGACATGATGCGGTCGAAGTTCTCCTGCTCGCGGTCGAGCAGGACCTCGAGGCTCTCGGGCCTCGATGTCAGGCGGCGCTGCATGCCTGCTTGCGGTAAATTGGGCTGTCATTCTTCGACGGCCGAGGAAGGCGGAGGCGACGCGCGAAAGGCGAAGCCGGCAAGTTGGCGGCGACGTTTCGGATCGCGTCGTTGTGGACGGCGTCAGGCCGCGCCAGACCGGCCTTGAGGAGGCGAATGCCTTCCGCCGCGATCGCCGCCTCGATGCGCTTGTTGCGGATCGGAGTGAATCCGAGTGGGAAGCGACTATTGTCGTAGTCGCCGAGAATACGGGTCATGGATGCTCCGCGCATGCAAAAAGCCCGCCGGCCTTGTGGGGCCGACGGGCTTTTCCGGGTCAGAATGCTGCCGCCAGGGACACTGGGCGGAGCTGTCGCGGGGTCGGATATGACCGTTATCGTGACGGATCGGGAGGGTCTAATTTGCGCAGGGGGTCATTTGCGGCGCGATGGTCGGGAAGAGCCCCAGCTGCGCGAAGACTTTGACGACGACCGAAACGAAAATGGGCTCTTGCTCGCCTTGATCGAGCGAAGCTCACTGGCTTTCCGAGCATTCGCGGCTTGCTGCCGCTTCAGCTCGAGCTTTTGCCGCTGCACCTTCCGTTCAAGGCGACGAATTTGTTGATCTCTGGAGCCAATCGGCGTCCGCATGGGCCTATAGGTGCCATGGTATCCTGGGTCACGGTAGATGTAGGTGCGATTCTGCCCGCCTGAAAGTTGCTGACCGATCAGGAAGCCCGCCATACCGCCCACGAGGTAATCGTCGACATCGCCGCCGGCATCGGTCCATTTCCGGCATTCAGTCAGGTTTTCGGCTGAGGTGCATCGGTCATTGCCCGCACATGCAGTAAGCGACAATGCTGCAGCCGCAGCGACAAGATATTTCAAAAACATCGTGGTGTTGCGCCTCCTCGCGCGAGCTTCAAAGAATTCCAGCCTGAGCTGCAGCCAGTGAGGCGTCGTCGATGTCCCGGCACACGCGCCGGTTCATCTCGATCCAAAGGTCGAGCGCGTAGGTAAGCAGCTTCTTCGCTTTCGCATTCCGCATCCGGAACTTCGCAGCAGCGCGGGTGACGCCGAGATCCTCGACAATCATGGCGAGCACAACTGCTGGCTCCGCGATCTGCTGGCGCCAATGCGAGTATGTCACTTCCGCGCGCACGGCGCCGAGGCGTTCGAATACCATATTGGTGGCGCCGCCACTTTGGTCGACCCGGGTCTCATAGCTGACGGTGCCGACCGTAACCGGCCCAGTGATCCTGGCATGCACCGCCGCGATCGACACCGATGCGGCCAACTGCTCGGCATCGATGTCGCCCGCCTCGTAGAGCCGGGCGAGCGCACCCTGGCGTACGAGGCTCGCTTTCGCGTGCGTCTCCGGAGTACCGTTGACTTTGTGGCCGAAGCCAGCCTTCACGTCGCGGTTGAATAACCGAAGTTCGCGTTCTTGCCGCGCGAGATCTGGATGGCGCCTAGCCCAGGCGAGCCTGTTGATCTCGCCAATTCGTGCCATTTCCTTCGCGCGCAGTTTCGCCGCGCGGGTCTTCGCTGTCGTCGCCACCTGAAGCAGCCCCCAAAATGACCGGACAGTTCCTCACACTTATGTAAGAGTGAGGCATATGACCGACAGTAATCCCAGTAGCTATGTGCATGCGGAGGTTCTCGGAGGGGTTCAGCGCCGTAGGCGCTGGACCCCGGAAGAGAAGCTCCGCATGGTCGAAGAGACCTTCCTGCCCGGCA
>NZ_ALVC01000081.1:0-12206 GCF_000293195.2 Sphingomonas sp. LH128 | reverse complement strand
CGCCAGCGCAAGATCGCGCGGATCGGGCCCGGCACTGATAATCTGGTGTGCACTGTTCATTGTCTGCTCCTGCCCTTCCGGCCGCTGGAGATGGTGGCGCCTCAGATCGCGATCCGGGCTCCCACTCGAACGGCTGCCCCGTCGTATTCCCTTGGATTGATGCCTGACCCGCGCTGCCGCCGCGCACTCACGCCGACGAAGGCGGCGATGCGGGTGGAGATCGTGCGGGTCACGGTAGCTTCGCCGAAGACGCGCGATTCGCGGCGGTCGAAGCCTTCGTATTCGTTGCGCAGGAACCCGGCCTCGAGCCCCACCAGCGTCCGGCTGCCGAGCGCGATGGAGGCGTTGCCGACCAGCGTGGACTGCAGGACGGCGGAGCCCAGCATCAGCGGGCTGCGCTCCACCGTGCGCTCGCCCTTCAGTTCGAAGCGGGTGCGCGGGGTGGGGGTCCACTTGACGCTGACGTGGTAGT
This sequence comes from Sphingomonas sp. LH128, assembly GCF_000293195.2. Taxonomy (NCBI): domain Bacteria; kingdom Pseudomonadati; phylum Pseudomonadota; class Alphaproteobacteria; order Sphingomonadales; family Sphingomonadaceae; genus Sphingomonas; species Sphingomonas sp. LH128. The sequence continues at coordinate 11,734 of NZ_ALVC01000081.1, read as the reverse complement.
CCATCGCGCCGATGTCCGGGCGGGCCGGATCGCGGGTGTCCTGCTTGACGTAGCCCAGCGCCGCTTCCGCCGTCACCAGGTCCGTGATCCGGTAGCTGACGCCGCCGACCACGGAGAAGCCCTTGGAATTGCGGCCGGTGCCGATGTCGTAAGCCAGCCGGTTGCCGGTCGCCCTGACGAAAAGACCGAAGGTGTCGGAGCGGCGATAATCGACCCGAAAGGTCACGGCATCGCGCCGGACGTCGCGGAAGGACTGGTCGACCGGGAGCCCGTTCTGGCGCGCGTCGTTATAGTCCAGCTTGCGCGAACTGACGCCGATCTGCCACTCGATGATGCCGCCGCCGCGCGACAGGCGCAGGCCGCCGCCGTACTCGTTGTAGGATACCGGGCGGTCGGTGAAGAACTGGTCGCCGAAGGTGCCGCGCCGCTCGATCCTGCGCGCCGCGCCGAAGTCGCCATCCAGCACGAAGCGGTCCGCGAAGTCCAGTCGCCCGCCTGCGGAGAGCGACCACTGGTTGCTGTTCTCGGCGCTGGTGTCGAGGTAGCGGCGGCCCTCGGCGGCAGCGTCGAAGTGGACGGCGTGGCGGGAAAAGTCGCTCTGCAGGCTGACGCTGGGGCGCACCACGGCGACACCGTCGTCTATCTTGCTGCGCTGGTTATAGATGTTGGTGTCGTAGCGCAGGTCGAAGTTGACCCGGGGCAGCACCTTCATCGTGCCGATGCGGATGCCCTCGGCATCGGTCTGCTCGACCACCGATTCGGGCACTTCCACCGGATAGTCCTGTGCCCGCGCGGTGCCCGACAGGAACGCGGGCACGAACGATCCGGTGAGCCAGAGCGCGGCGGCGCGCTGGAAGCGTTTTCGCCCCAGACCGGTTGGCGCAAATGCCAACCGCATCAGCAGGACCCTCGCCCGGAAGCGACGGCGGGAATGGTGGCCGCCAGTATCCGCGCATCGTAGGCGAGCGTGCGCGCCCGGGTGTAGCGGATGTCGGCGGCGATGCGGCGGCGATAGGTCACGCTGCTGCGCCCGGAGACCTGCCACAACCCGGTCAGACCCGGCCGCACGGCAAGGTAGTGATGGATGTAGCGCCCGTAACGCGGCATCTCGTCCACCACGATCGGGCGGGGTCCGACGATGCTCATCTCCCCGCGCAGAACGTTGAACAGCTGCGGCAGTTCGTCGAGGCTGGTGACGCGGATGATCCGGCCGACGCGGGTGACGCGCGGGTCGTTCGGCAGCTTGCGATCGCGCTCCCACTGCGCGCGCAGATGCGGGTTCTCGCGCAGGATACCGTCGAGGCTGCGCTCGGCGTCGAGCTGCATGGAGCGGAACTTGAAGCACGGGAACCCGCGCCCGTTGCGGCCCACCCGGCGCTGGGCGAAGATCACCGGCCCCGGCTGATCGACCCAGATCGCGATGGCGACGATGATGAACAGCGGCAGGAAGGCGATGATCGCCAGCGAGGCGATGGCGATGTCGAACGGCCGCGCCAGCACGTGATCGGGCTGCGCCAGCAAGTCCCAGCAGTCCCAACGCGAGCGGGCACCCGGCACTATGGGCGCCAGCTGTGTCGCTTCCTCCCGTTCGGTGCTACTCGGCGAATACGCATCCGAGAAGGATTCGTGTATCCGAGCCTGAGTCCCGGCCGAATTCCCATCCATGGAAGATACCTCTCTGCGTCGCGATAACCGAAGGACCGGATCTCTTTCCGTTTCCGTACAAAGAGAACTGATCACGATTGTCAGAGTGACGGCATCGATGGCCGGCAGGCAAACGGTCATAAGACGTAAACCCACCTACCCCTTTCGGACTATCGGCCCGGAACTTACTGATTTTTCTTCACAACCTAAGAGGTATGGAACCGCGACGGTACTTGGATAGGATTGCCTCTCACCCCGACTTTGAGCCGGGGATCTCGCAAGGAGGGTGAAATGATCCAGGAACTTTTCAGGGCTCGCACACGCCGCTGCACGCATATTTCCGCGGCTTTGCTGGCGACGGTGCTGGCCGCCGGATGCGCGACTCAGAACTATCCGCTTGTCGACGTGTCCGAGGCCAACGCCCGCGCAAGCCAGGGCATGCGCCTGGACGCCGGCGACAAAGTGCGGGTGACCGTGTTCGACGAGCCGACACTGACCGGCGAGTACGAGATCGGCACCGCAGGCGCGGTGACGATGCCGCTCATCGCCGACGTCGCGGCCGCCGGCAGCACGCCTGACCAGATGGCAGGGGCCATCACCGCCAAGCTGACCCGGGGCGGCTACGTGCTGAACCCGCATGTCGCGGTGGACGTCATGTCGTACCGGCCGTTCTACATCCTCGGCGAAGTCGGCAAGCCGGGCGAGTATACCTACGCCGGGCAGATGTCCTTGCTGCAAGCGATCGCCAAGGCGGGCGGTTTCACGCCCCGCGCAAACAAGGCCACCGTCGTCGTCCTGCGCAAGAGCTGGGGCGGAGGCCGCAAGGTCGTCGTCGGCGATCCGGCCCTGATCATCATGCCCGGCGACACCATCACCGTGAATGAATCGATGCTCTAAGAGGCTCTTTGCGAAAATGCCCGGAAGGGCATTTCGTAAGCGGCACCGGCCCGCTCCCCCTCCCGACCGCCCATCGGCAGTATCCTGTGGGCGGTCGGGAGGGGGAGCGGGCCGGTGCCGCGAAATTCGTTTCCAACGAATTTCCAAACAGGCTGCGAGTGTCCCGCGATGAACCGTTCATCGCAAATATCGGCAATTTCGACGTGAATCGCTCAAAACACTGAAAAATGCCAATGTAGCCATCCGGCAAGACCAAATATGGTTATGTACGTAAACAGCTTTCGGAAGATATACATCGGCCTCAACCGGCCATGGGTATTTTGAGGACCTGAAAAAAGTACATAATGGATTTGGGAGAAAGCCGCGCCTGAATATTTGGGACGCCGGATGTCGTCTTGTACCGTCGATTGACAGGACTGACCTCGAAAGGCCGCACTTGAACAACACTCCGGGCATTGAGGAATCGATGCCCGGGTTGGGACTCGGAAGGGTGACCGTTGGGTATTTCAGTCTCTATTATCAACCCCAGTTCGATTTCTCGCGAGGGGCTCCGACGCATCATCCTCGATGGCGGCATCGAGGTCGTATCGACTTCCGCCAGCGTCGATGACTTGCCCGAATTGCCCGACCGCAGCGATCATCTGGTCCTGGTCGACATGCCCAGCCTGGCCGACCAGCTCGATTCGCTGCAACGGCTGGCCAGCCGCGACACCGTGAGCGCGCTGATCCTGGCCGAGAAATTCGACCTCTCGTCCATGCTCAACTGCTTCGACCATGGCGCGCAGGGCTATGCCGTGAAGGACATGCCGTGCGACACCCTGATCGCGCTGCTGCGCCTGGCGGCACTGGGGCACAAAGTCATCCCGCCGGACGTCGCCGACATGCTGCGGCGCGAGGACTTCCGGATCGCGATACCCGAGGCGCGTGACGACCTGACCGGCCTGCAGAACACCGGCCACGGCGGCGGGTCGAAGCTGTCCCAGCGTGAAAACGACGTGCTGTGCTGCCTGATGGCCGGCTATTCCAACAAGCGCATCGCCCGCAAGCTCTTCGTGACCGAGGCGACGGTCAAGGTTCACGTGAAGGCGATCCTGCGCAAGCTCAACGTCGCGAACCGGACACAGGCGGCGATGTGGGCGACCACGCACGGCGTGCCCACCCTCGATGCGACGATGACGGTGCCCTCGATGGGGAATTGATCGCTTTGCCGGAGCATGGCCGCCTGCCCCCACACCGCCGTCATTGCGAGCGTAGCGAAGCAATGACGAAGCGTCAGGCCGCGTCGTGGAAGATGATCCCCAGCGTGCGACGCCTGCCCGAACGCAGCGTGCTGACACCGTGGCGCAGCGTAACGCGATAGTCGCCCCGCGTGCCCCGCTGCGGGCGCTGGTTCACCGCGAACAGGACCCCGTCGCCCTTGCCGAGCGGCACGACCGATGCGCGTGATTGCATGCGCGGACGCTGCTCGGTCAGTACGAACTCGCCGCCGGTGAAGTCCCTGCCGGGCTGCGACAGCAGCACGGCGACCTGCAGCGGAAACACGTGATCCCCGTAGAGATCCTGATGCAGGCAATTGTAGTCGCCCTCGCCATATTCCAGCAGCAGCGGCGTCGGCCGCCTCTGGCCCGCTTCGCGGCACCTTGCGAGGAAACTCGCGTGATCGGCGGGGAAGCGCGTCGCCATGCCCATCCGTTCGCTCCACCTGTTCGCGATCGGCGCGACATGGGGATAGAGACAGGTGCGCGCCGCTTCCACCAGCGGGGGTAGCGGGTAGGCGAAATAGCGATACTCGCCTTTGCCGAACCCGTACCGCGCCATGTGGACGTGGCTGCGGAAGGCGCCTGTTGGTCCGTACATACCGGCCACGGCGTCGCATTCGGCGTCTTCGAGCAGGCCCGGCAGCACCGCCCAGCCTTCCCGGTCGAGATCGCCCGCGATCGCATCCCAGTCGTAGGTGTCGATCCGCGCGCTCAGAGGAGCGCTCATGCGCCGCCTTCCAGTTCGATGAGCCTGCGCTTGCGCTCCACGCCCCAGCGATAGCCCGACAGCGAACCGTCGTTGCGGATCACCCGGTGGCAGGGGATGGCGATGGCGATGCGATTGGCCGCGCAGGCTCCCGCAACCGCGCGCGTGGCGCTGGGCGAGCGGATGCGGCGCGCGACTTCGGCATACGTGACGGTCTCGCCCGCCGGGATTTCGCGCAGCGCCTGCCAGACGCGCTGCTGGAAGGCCGTGCCCCGCACGTCCAGCGGCAGGTCGAGGCCGATGTCCGGCGCCTCGACGAAGCCGACGACCCGTGCAACCGTGCGCTCGTAACCGGCATCGGCGCCGACCAGTTCCGCGCGGGGAAAGCGGTCCTGCAAGTCGCGGACCAAGTCTGCGGGGTCATCGCCCAGCAGGATCGATGCCACCCCCTTGTCGCTGGAGGCCACCAGGATCGCGCCCAGAAAACACTGCGCCACCGCGAAGTGGAGCACCTCGTCGGCCCCGCCGTTCCTGTAGCGGCCGGGCGTCATGCCCAGCATCGCGCCCGACTGCTCGTAGAACCGGCCGTTGGAATTGAACCCGGCGTCGTAGATGGCGTCCGTCACCCGGCCTCCTGCGGCCAGAGTGTCGCGTACCTTGCGGGCGCGATGGGCGCTCGCATAAGCCTTGGGGGTCAGGCCGGTCTGGGCCTTGAACAGGCGGTGGAAGTAGCCGGGGCTCAGTTCCACCACCGCCGCCAGGTCATCGAGCGAAGGCGGCTCGTCCGACGCCTCGATCAGGCGGCAGGCCTGCTCGACCAGCGCCGCATTCCCGGCTTCCTGCGACGCGCCTTCCGGGTTGCAGCGCCTGCAGGGCCGGCACCCGGTCGCGCGGGCACTCTCCAGCGTGTCGTGCAGCATCACGTTGCGGGGATTGGCGGTCCGCGAGGGGCAAGAGGGGCGGCAATAGATGCCGGTGGTCGCGACCGAGTACCACAGCGTGCCGTCGGCGCTCTTGTCGCGGGCGACGACTTGCGCCCAGCGCGGATCGTCCGCGGTGTCGTCGATAGGTGTGTCTGCGTTTGTCATGGCCCCATTCTGCCAGCCCGCAGGTGAAACGCGCTCTGTTTCCTGCTTTCAAATTCGATATGGGGCCTTCGTCGCTGCCATGCGAGGCTTACGGCGGGACTCTGGAGCAGAAATGGCTACCCCATAAGGGGAGGTTTGATTACTCCACCCTTCGTCATTGCGAGAGCAGCGACGAAACACGGTAGGGCGACAACACCCTAGTCGGCGGTCCAGCCGCCGTCCACGACGAGGCTGGTCCCGGTCATCAGCGCCGAGGCGTCCGACGACAGGAACAGCACCGCTCCCATCAGGTCTTCCACTTGACCCAGGCGGCCGATCTTGATCTTCGCCAGGACGCTGGCCTTGAACGCCGCGTCCTCGAAGTACGGCCGGGTGAGCGGCGTCTCGATGAAGGTCGGCGCGATCGTGTTGGAGCGGATACCGCGGGGCGCAAGATCGAGCGCCATCGCCTTGCTCATGCCCTCGAGCGCCCATTTCGAGGCGCAGTAGAGCGAGCGGTTCGGGCCGCCGACATGGCCCATCTGCGATCCCATGTGGATCAGGCTGCCGGTTTCCCCCGCCGCCATCATCCGCCGCGCGCAGGCCTGGGCCACGAAAAAGGCGCTCTTGACGTTGAGGTCGAGCACCGCGTCGTAATCCTCGACGCTCACTTCCCACATCGGCTTGGGCCGGTTGGTCCCGGCATTGTTGACGAGGACGTGGAACGGCTCTTGCCCGGCGAAGAAGGCATCGACTGCGGCAAGGTCCGACACGTCGAGCGTTGCGGCTTGCGCCTTGCCGCCCAGCGCGGTGATCTGCGCCGCAGCTGCCTCGATCTCGCCTGCGGTACGCGCCACCAGCGTGACATCCGCCCCCGCTTCGGCCAGCGCAGCGGCGGCGGCAAGGCCGATGCCCCGGCCCGCACCGGTGACGACCGCGCGCCGCCCGTCGAGGCGTAGGCTGGGAGTTCTGGGCAGGGTCATCGCATCGTCCTCATGTCTTTCCAAATCGCCGCATCGGCGAACGGGGCCAACAGAGACGGCCCCTGCCGCCCTGTCCACCCCGTTCATGACCGATCAGGCCGCCGTCGCCGGGGTCGGCTCCGCCTGCCCGGCATAAGGCACGTCACGCCCGCCGAAGCGGCGCACGCGGATGTTCGCCTGCTCGCCATGCCCGGCGAAGCCTTCCAGCGCGCAGAGGCGGCTGCAGTATTCGCCGATCAGCGCCGAGGCCTCGTCAGTGAGGACGCGCTGGTAGGTGCAGGTCTTGATGAACTTGCCGACCCAGAGCCCGCCGGTGTAGCGCGCCGCCTTTCTGGTGGGCAGCGTGTGGTTGGTGCCGATCACCTTGTCGCCGAAGCTGACATTGGTGCGATTGCCCAGGAACAGCGCGCCATAATTGGTCATGTGCTGCAGGAAATAGTCCGGGTCGGCGGTCATCACCTGCACGTGTTCGGAGGCGATCTCGTCGGCAACGCGGACCATTTCCTCGTAGCTGTCCGCCACGATCACCTCGCCGAAGGTCTCCCACGCCTTGCGGGCATGGTCGGCCGTGGGCAGTATCTGCAGCAGGCGCTCGATCTCGGCCATCGTCTCGCGCGCGAACTTCTCCGAATTGGTGAGCAGGACGCCGGGGCTGTCCGGGCCGTGCTCGACTTGCCCGAGGATGTCTGTGGCGGCCATCTCGGGGTCGCAGCCGATCTCGTCGGCGATGATCAGCGTTTCGGTCGGTCCTGCGAACAAGTCGATGCCGACGCGGCCGTAGAGCTGGCGCTTGGCTTCGGCCACGAAGGCGTTGCCGGGGCCGACGAGGATATCGACCGGGTCGATCGTCTCGGTGCCCAGAGCCATCGCGCCCACCGCCTGGATGCCGCCCAGCGCATAGATCGCATCGGCACCCGCCATCGCCTGCGCCGCGACGATCGCGCGCGCGGGCTTGCCCTGGAACGGGGGCGCACAGGTGATGACCCGCTTAACGCCCGCGACTTTCGCGGTGATGACCGACATGTGCGCGCTGGCCAGCAGCGGATACTTGCCGCCCGGCACGTAGCAGCCCGCCGAGTTCAGCGGCAGGTTCTTGTGGCCGAGCACGACGCCGGGCAGCGTCTCGACCTCGACGTCCTTCATGCTGTCGCGCTGGATCTGCGCGAAATTGCGCACCTGCGCCTGCGCGAATTCGATGTCCTTGCGCTCCTGCGCCGAAAGCGATTCCACGCAGGCGTCGATCTCGGCCTGCGAGAGTCGGTAGTCCTCGCGGTCCCAGTTGTCGAACCGGTTGCTCATCTCGCGCACGGCGACGTCGCCGCGCGCCTCGATATCGGCCAGCGCTGCCTCGACGATGTCACGCACCTTGCGGTCCGCATCCGCCTTCGCCTCTGCGGTCGCGCCGCGCTTGAGATAGATCGCCATTCGTCCTGCTCCTGCCCGGGCGGTCTGCCCGCTTGCTCTGCGGCGCCTGGGAATCGGACACCGATTGGTATTTGAATACATATTCATCGATATATGCACAATATGCAAAATATTCGAACATATGGCCATTATATCGCCGCATTAACCTATGATCATGCATTCACTGAACGTACTCCACCCCCCGCGTAACGCCGTTGACCTCCCCCATGACCACTCGATAGGAAACGGCATGGAAATCGAGAAAGAGGCGATCACGTCCCTGGACGTCGCGCGCAGGGCCGGCGTGTCGCAATCGGCGGTGTCGCGCGCCTTCACGCCGGGCGCGAGCATCGCCGCGGACAAGCGCGAGCGGATCATCGCCGCCGCCGAGGAATTGGGTTACCGACCCAATCCGCTGGCCCGCTCGCTACTTCGCGGGCGCTCTAACATCGTCGGCGTCGGCGTGGGCTACCTCACCAATCCGTTCTTCACCCAGACCCTGCAACTGCTGTCCGACGCGCTGGACGGCGCCGGGCTGCGCCTGATGCTGTTCCCGGCGCAAGGCAGTACCCGGCCCGAGCCCTCCATCCACGAAATCCTGCATTACCGGATCGACGCGCTGGTGCTGCTGTCCGTCAGCCCCTCCTCCACCCTGACCGAGCAGTGCCGCCGCGCGCAGGTGCCGGTGATCCATTACAACCGCACCACCCCCGCGCAGGATGCCTCCTGCGTGGTGGGCGACAACGAGACAGGCGCGAGGGCGATCGCGGCGCACCTGCTGGCCGGGCGTCACCGCCGCTTCGCCTTCATGGCGGGCACCGCGGATTCCTCCACCAACGCCCAGCGCGAGGCGGGATTCACCGAATACCTTGCCGAGCGGGGCGCACCGGCCCCGATCCGCGAGGATGGCGCCTTCGATTTCGATACCGCGATGGCCGCCACCCGCCGCCTGCTGCTGCGCAAGGACCGGCCCGAGGCGATCTTCTGCGCCAACGACACCATGGCGCTGGCCGCGATCACCGTCGCCCGCCACGAATTCGGGCTGGACGTGGGCCGCGAGATTTCGATCGCCGGGTACGACGACGTGCCGATGGCGGCATGGCCCGGCTTCTCGCTCACCAGCTATTCGCAGCCCGCGGCCTTCATGGTGGCGGAGACCCTGCGCCTGATCCTGTCCCTGCGCACCGATGCCGACCGGCACGAGCAGGTCGTCGCGCAAGGCTCCCTCGTCGTGCGCGGCAGCACCCGCCCGGTCGGCGCCTGACCGCAAATCTGATTGGCAGCAAATCCATTGACCGGGCAAGCCCTCGGGCTTACCGATGAATTCGAATTCATCGGAGAATGATCCATGGGAACTGCAACGCCGCACCGCGAATGCCACCGGGCTCTGTCTTGAACACGCCCGCGTTCCGTGAACGGCTGACCTCGGGCGAACTGCTGGTCGGCACGTTCGTCAAGACACCCTCGCCGATCGTCGCCGAAGTGCTGTCGCTCACCGGCCTCGACTGCCTCTGCCTCGATGCCGAGCATGCGCCGTTCGACCGCGCGACCATCGACGGCTGCGTAGCCATGACCCGCGCCATCGGCATGCCCAGCCTCGTGCGGATTCCGGTAGCGACGCCGGAGCAAGTGCTCAATGCGCTGGATTGCGGCGCCACCGGTGTCGTCGCGCCGCATATCCGCAATGCCGCAGAAGCCGCCGCCTTCGCCCGCGCCTGCCGCTTCGGCGCCGGAGGGCGCGGCTATGCCGGCTCCACCCGCGCGGCCTGCTACACGACGCGCCCAATGGCCGACCACTTGCGCCTGAGCGAGCGCGAAACCGTGGCCATCGCCCAGATCGAAGACCCCGAAGCGGTCGAGGACATCGACGAGATCGCCCGCGTCGACGGCATCGACTGCCTGTTCGTCGGCCGCGTGGACCTGACGGTGGGCTACGGCCTTGCCAGCCAGGACCATGAACGCGTCGTCGCCGCCGTCGAGCGCATCTGCGACGCGGGGCGCAGGAATGGCCGGGCGGTCGGCATGTTCCTCAGCCGGATCGAGGACGTGACCCACTGGCACGAACGCGGCGCCAGCCTGTTCCTGCTCGGCTCCGACCATGGCTTCCTTTTGCAGGGCGCCGCAGACCTTCTCGACAGGGCGCGCCGGTCCGTTGCCGTCTGATCTCGCGACAGGCCCTGATCCCGCGACAGGCAACGTGGAGGCAAGGCTGGACGCCTGCCTCGACCGCATCGGCGCCGAGGATCATCGCTGGAATGCGATGCTGGCGCTGAACCCGCACGCCCGCATGGCGGCGCGCGACGCGGACGCGGCCATGCGCCGAAGGATGCCGGTGGGGCCGCTCCACGGCATGGTGCTGGCGATCAAGGACAACATCGACATCGCAGGGATGGCGACCAGTTCGGGATGCCTCGCGCTCGAAGCCGCGATGCCGCTCGCCAATGCCACGGTGATCGACCGGCTTGTCGATGGCGGGGCCGTCATCGTCGGCAAGACCAACTTGTCCGAGTTCTCCTTCGAAGTGCGATCGCGCAGTTCGCTCGGCGGCGACGTCCTCAGCCCCTTTGCCCCGGCCACGACGGCGGGCGGATCGAGCGGCGGATCGGCGGTCGCAGTCGCGCGCGGCTTCGCGAGCGCCGCGATCGGCACCGATACCGGCGGCTCGATCCGCATTCCGGCGGCCTGCAATGGCCTTGTCGGACTGCGTCCCGCGCATGGCATGCTGCCGCTGGACGGCGTCGCGCCGCTGGCCCCATCCACCGACACCATCGGCCCGATCGCCCGCACGGTCGAGGATGCCCGCGGGCTCTATCTCGCGATGGGCGGCAAGATCCCTGCGGGAGAAACCGGGGCGCCGCCGCGCATCGGCGTGCTGCGCGCCGCCTTCGGCACCGACCCGAGGGTGATCGCCGCCTGCGAACGCGCCTTGCGAAAACTGGCGGACGGCGGGGCCGAACTCGTCGATCCTTTCGCGATCCCCGATATCGCGCAAATGCTGGCCGGTCCGCATATCGTCGACGTCGAATTCGCGGCCGCGTTCGACGCGTATCTTGCCCGCAATTTCGTGGCCGGGACCGCACCGCAAAGCCTCGCCGCCTTGCTCGAAGGCGGCCGATTCCTTCCGGAATACCGCCCGGTGATCCTCGATCGCCTGTCGCGCAGCGCGGAAGAGGCGCAGGCTGTCCTTGCCGCTCATCGCCGCCTGACCGACACCCTGCTGCGGGCCATGGCGGAGCACCGCCTCGACGGGCTGTTCCACCCGACCCTGCGCGTCATTCCCGAGGGTCTGGGCAATCCCAAGGTCGGCTGGGCTCCCGAACTGGCGCCTCGCACCGGCTGGCCCGCGATCAGCGTTCCGGCGGGCGCGCAGACCTGCCCTGTCGGTGTGGAACTGCTGGCTCCGACGGGCCGCGAACAGCTGCTGTTCGATCTCGCCCGCATGATCGAGCAGGCTTGACCGAACGCGCTTTGGTCGCCGATCGAGGTTCGCCCTACCCCTCGCCCCGCCCCTCGTCATTGCGAGCGCAGCGAAGCAATCCAGAGCAGTCTTGAGCCGCCCTGGATTGCTTCGCTGCGCTCGCAATGACGAACGGTGAGCAGGCAGGGCATTCGCAACCCGGCAAACAAGGAAGACGGCGCCTTCCCCGCCGGGAAAGCGCCGCCTCTTCACGCCGTGAAAGGGAAGGCTCCCGCCTCCCCCTTCCCTGCCATCGTCAGAACTTGGTGCCGACGCGGATGCCGTACGTGCGCGGTGCCGCGTAGGACACCTGGATG
>NZ_ALVC01000080.1:0-21190 GCF_000293195.2 Sphingomonas sp. LH128 | reverse complement strand
CGACTTCAACAATATGCTTGCCGGTATCGCCGGATCACTGGAGATGATGCAAGTCCGGATCGCTCAAGGCCGGATCGGTGAGCTGGAAAAGTATGTAACGGCGGCCCAGGGAGCATCCCGCCGTGCGGCCGCGCTCACCCACCGCCTGCTGGCATTTTCCCGAAGACAGACGCTTGATCCAAAACCGACCGACATTAATCGTCTTGTCGCGGAAATGGAGGAGCTCATTCGGCGGACGGTGGGGCCGGCAATCCAGCTTGAAGTGGTCGGTGCCGCGGGGCTCTGGACCGCTTTGGTCGATCCGAACCAGCTCGAGAACGCACTGCTCAATCTATGCATCAATGCACGAGATGCCATGCCGGAAGGCGGCAGGATAACTATCGAGACAGCAAACAAGTGGCTTGACCCTCGCGCAAGTCGCGAGCGCGATCTCCCGGAAGGGCAGTACCTCTCGCTGTGCGTGTCCGATACGGGCACGGGCATGTCGGCCGAAACTATGAAACGGGCATTCGATCCGTTTTTCACAACCAAACCGCTTGGAGAGGGGACGGGATTGGGCCTCTCCATGATCTACGGATTCGCGCGGCAATCAGGGGGACAAGTGCGCGCCTACAGCGAGGTCGGTATGGGGACCACCATGTGTCTGTATCTGCCAAGACACTACGGCAACGTCGATGCCGCAGAGCCGCTCGAAGTGGCATGCGTGATCCCCGAGACAGGCAAGCGGACCGTTCTGGTCGTGGATGATGAGCCGACCATCCGCATGCTCGTTTGTGAGCTACTTGAGGAAATGGGCCACGTGACGCTCGAGGCGGATGATGGACCTACGGCGGTGACGTTGCTCGATTCAAACGCAGCGATCGATCTGCTTATCACGGATGTCGGCTTGCCAGGGGGGCTGAACGGCCGTCAGGTCGCTGACGCGGCAAGGGTCACCCGTCCAGATCTCAAGGTGATTTTCATCACCGGCTTTGCAGAGAATGCCGTCGTGGCCAACGGCCAGTTGGAGCCTTGCATGAGGCTGGTCACGAAGCCCTTCGCGCTGGATGTACTCTCGGCCCAGATTGCTGACCTGCTTACCAGTGACGAATAGAACCGCTGAGCTATCTCTTGCCGCTGACTTGGGCATGCCGATATCGGGGACGGAATGCATGGCATCCCCTGGTCTTGCGAACCGCACGCACTTCAACCGCGAGACCGAGCCCTCCACGGTAGGAAGGTCTGAGATCAGCAAATCTGGTGGGTGCGATACGCCATGCTTTCGAGATTGCCCTGTCTAGGCGGATCACGACCTCATCGCCTGGAGCCGGTCACACAGTTCGCAGCCATTAACAGGGATCAAACCGTTTCGCGGGAGCCGATTCCATGTCCCGCGCATTTCGCGGGAATGACCCGATCTGTCGCGTTCGTCGGTGCCGGCCCGACCACTATCTATACGCTGCACGCCTTGCTGCAACAGGAGGTACCGCCATTCGAGCTCACCCTGTTCGAAAAGCAGGCGAGCGTTGGACGGGGCACGCCCTATCGGCCCGGCTGGAACGACCCCGCCATGCTGTCCAACATCGCCAGCGTCGAGATTCCGCCGCTGGAGGAGACACTGGTCGACTGGCTGCACCGGCAGAGCGACGATCGGCTTTCAGAACTGCGCATAGATCGCGAGCAGATCGATGATCGCGCGTTCTACCCGCGCGTGCTGCTCGGCGAGTACTTCCACGATCAGCTTCAGGCGATCCTCGAGCGGGCCACGTGCGCCGGTGTGAAGGTGAACGTGCGTACGCGGTGCGAAGTCATCGATGCGACGAGCGGAAGCGATGGAATGACCCTGGTCGTGCGGCCGGAGCGGGGAGGTGTTTTCGAGACCCTCTTCGACCATGTCGTGCTTGCAACCGGTCATCAATGGCCAGCCCAACCGGAAGTGCGGCCGGGTTACTTCCTCAGCCCTTGGCCTGCTTCCGAGATCGAGAAAATTCGCGCCTGCCGGATCGGCATTCGCGGTTCGTCGCTGACCGCGATCGATGCTGCGGTGGCGCTGGCGGTAAGCCATGGCGCGTTCGTTGATGATGGGCAGGGTGGGCTCATCTACGCGCCCGGCGTGGGCACCGACGACTTCCATATGACCATGCTGTCGCGCAAGGGGCTGCTTCCCGAAGCGGACTTCTATTTTCCCATTCCCTATGAGCCGCTCGCCATCTGCAACGACGAAGCCATCGAAGCCCTTATTGCCGGGCAGATGGACGACCTTCTCGATCGAGCTTTTGGGCTATTCAAGCAGGAGCTGGCCGCAGCCGATGGCGTTTATGCAGAGCGGGTAGGGCTCGACCGGCTCGATATGGAAGAATTCTGCGACGGCTACTTTGCCGAGCGTATGGCGACTGACCCATTTGTGTGGGCTGATCGGAACCTGGCACAAGCGCAGGCGGATTACGAGGCACGCCGCACCGTGGCATGGCGCTACGCGATCCTGCGGATGCACGAAGTCATCCAGAGCCTCATACCGCATCTCGACGATGCAGATTTCCAACGCTTCTCCCGCTTCTTCAAACCCGTGTTCGTCGACGATTACGCCACGGTTCCGCACGAATCGATCAAGCGCATGCTGGCGCTTCACAAAGCCGGGAAGCTTGACGTCTTGCGGGTGGGGGAGAACTACAGGATCGACAATCACCGGGCGGAAAGCGGCGCCGTTCTCCACCTCGATGGTGAAGCGGTCCATTTCCCGGTTTTCATCGAGGCTACCGGCCAGCGTGCTCTGGCGGCCAAGGACTTCCCTTTCGCCTCGCTGCGCGATCAGGGCATCGTGCGCGACGTGGCAGCCGGACAGGAACGCGGTCCCGCGCGGGGCATCGTGGTCGACGACGAGTTTCATCCCATATCGCCCGACCTTCCGGCCGACCAGCTCTTCTGTCTGAGCCTGCCTTTCATCATGGGCAGGCATCCCTTCATCCAGGGAATCACCAGCTCTTGCGAGATCGGCCAGGTCGTGGGCGCGGAACTGGCCGCTGCCCTTGCCCGGGAAAGCGCGGTAGCGGCCGAACCGGCCAGCGAGGCACAGGGGATGGCTCTTTCATGAAGTTGTTCGCAATCTACATCGGCGGCGAATTTCCTGGCGCCAACATCGAAGTCCACGACGTTCGGTTCGTGGTCGCCAACACGATCGAGGAGACCTACGCAGCATTGCGCCGGGACTGGTGGGGCGTGCCCCGAAGTCTGCACATCGATTGCTGGGCACAGATCACTCATGCCGATGGCCATGACGTGTCGCTGCGCTCCGAGCCGTTCACCGGGCCTGAGAGACTTTTTTTCGTCAATCTCGGTGGCTACGAGCCCGGGGAGTTTGCGGAACGACACCGCAACGTCTTTGTCGTGGCTGAAAGCGAGGGCAAGGCCAAGTCGCGCGCGGTGAAGTCGGTCAGGCAATGGGCCGATCCGCACAAGGACGACCTGTATGAAGCGGAGCAAGCGTTCTGCTTGACCGACCAGCCGGTCGGCGATCGACTTTACGTGCATTTGACGCCGGCTTCTCCCGGCATGGAACCCACCTTTACCTGCCAGTATATACCCATCCGGAGAAGCAGTTGAGCCGTCCTGTCGTGCAGTGGGAACCCGGCAGGGCGCGACCAAGGCTTGCGACTTCGTTCCATGACTGACCGACCGCCAGCCGCTAGGGACCATCCCGTGACGCCGGACGGCCGCTACTTCGTGGTTCGCGGCCGGCTGTGGCGGATGTCCGATCCCCGCCTTCCCGAAGACCGCCGAGCACATCTGGTTACAGAACTGACGAGGGCCCGCCGTGCGATAGCAGCGGCGCGGCGGTCAAAAGACACCGTCGCCGAAGACGAGGCGCACGCGGCAGTCGATCGGGCCAAGCGCGCGCTGGGAGAACGAGGACAGGTCTGGTGGGATGACGGAGCGCCGGACCTCAATCGCCATATGGCGAGGACTACACCTTACGCCGCCTGGTACGCCGCCAGAACGACATGACCGTACCAGCTCAAGATCAATCGGCATAAATGCGAGTTTCACACTCTCATCTCGTCCCATCGCATACTCCCATGCGTTGAGCGGCAGCAAAGACCGAAAAACCGATGCAGTCTGCCATACACGCAAGGACTGGACACTGACCGACATCGCAGAATGGCTGGCTCCGATCGCAACGATGTTTGCGGTCATGATGACCCACATCAACCTGGCCGCCCGTGTGAGGGAATGGGCTTTGCGGTCGTTGCCATCGGTTCGGTTGCCTGGACGATCGTCGGGCTCTGCTCGCGACAAGTCAGCCTGATCGCCGCCAACGGGTTGCTGACGTTCATCAATTTCGTCGGCATAGGGCGCTGGCTGGGAAGGCAACGCGCGTATGAAGATGGTGGGCAATCCGCCAAGATGGCAGTCGCAGGGCATCTTCTCCCACCTTGTTCACCGCCACCGGAATTGCGGGCATGCCCGGGCTGGACGGGACAGCACACCTCTTGGCAAAACCGTCGAGGCGCTCATGGAATACAGGTCCGGCACGGTGAGCTATGTTGCTGCGGCGACCACGGTGGCCGCCGGGATCGCCGAAGAGCTGGGGCCGGTTCCGCGCGGCGCCGCCGTGTTCGAGTGCGGCCAGATGGTGCTGCTCATGCCTCGCCGTGCGTTCGAGTCTATCGCGCCGATAGCTCCCGATTGCTGGCCGACCCTATTTAGTCTGGGCCTGCGGGGCGGGAAACTTGCTGCGCGTTGTCAGCGTTAGATACTTAAAATCTTACAGGAACATGCGCCATGACCCATCCCGTCCGTTTTTCCCCTTCTGTCGAGCAAGTGAAGCCGGATGAGGCAGAAACTATACGGGAGCTTGAAGAACAACTCGATTCCATTCAGCAAACCACTGCTCAGGATTACAAGACAGGTTTCCGGGCCGTTCACGCCAAGGCACATGGCATTGCCATCGGCCGCCTGACAGTGAACGCCGGGCTTCCCCCGGACCTCGCCCAGGGGATTTTTTCGCATCCTGCCAGCTTCGACGCCGTCATCCGCATCTCCACCAATGCAGGCGATGTGCTCGACGATGCGATTGCCCTTCCGCGCGGGCTGGCGCTAAAGGTAATGGATGTTCCCGGTGATCGGCTGCCCGGATCGGAAGGCGAAACCTCGCAGGATTTCATCATGGTCAACGGGCCGGTTTTCACCGCTCCCGATACCGCGGCGTTTCTCAAAAACCTGAAACTGCTGGCCAAGACCACGGATGTTGCCGAAGGCGGCAAGAAAGTGCTCTCCTCGGTGCTGCAGGGCGTCAACGCCGCGCTGTCCGCCGTGGGCTACGAATCGCCGACGATCCAACAGTTGGGGGGCGCCCCCCAGGTCCACCCGCTCGGCGAAACCTATTATTCCCAGACCCCCTATCGGTTCGGCGACTATATCGCGAAGTTCAGCCTCGTGCCGGTGGCCGCTTCGCTGACCTCGCTGACGGACGTGAAGATCGACGTGACCGACCGCCCCGATGCCCTGCGCGAAGACGTCAGCCGCGCTCTGATCGAGCATGGTGGCGAATGGGAACTGCGTGTCCAGCTTAACACCGATCTCGATAAGATGCCCGTCGAGGATTCGACCGTCGAATGGAGCGAAGACGAAAGCCCGTTCGTGACGGTGGCCACGCTCGAGATCGAACCGCAGATCAGCTGGCAGCACGGGACGAGCGACCGGCAGGACGACGCGCTCAGCTTCAACATCTGGCGGGGGGTCACCGCGCACCAGCCGCTGGGCAACATCAACCGCGCTCGCAACGAAACCTACCGTCGCTCGGCCGCCTTTCGCGGCCGGGTCAACGGCTGTCCTATCCACGACCCCCGCACGCCACAGGACATTGCGGCAGAGTAAATGGTAGATGGGCCGGTGTTACAGGAACGCCGGCCTCTTCGCGATATGGCCGCTGCGCTGGGCGCTTTCGACCAAATCCAAGCCGCGCCACATCCTTTTCCGCGCTCCATAGCTGGAATTTCCCATGATTGATGAACAGGACGGCACGGTCCATTACGATGGTGCCGAAGGTGGGTGGGGCTCTGTACGCGGCATCGCCGAGACCGCCTGGCGCGAACGGCCGACGCCGGGCGCCCTCGATACACTGAGGCGGCAAAACAAGGTCAAAGGCTTCATGTGCGTCTCGTGCGCATGGGGAAAACCAGCCAAGCCACATGCGTTCGAGTTCTGTGAGAACGGTGCCAAGGCCACGCTCTGGGAATTGACGAGCCATCGCTGCACCCCCGAGTTCTTCGCCGGGCATACCGTCAGCGAGCTGCGGACATGGAAGGATTACGACCTGGAACAGCAAGGCCGCCTGACCCATCCCATGCGCTACGAAGCGTCGAGCGATACCTACGTTGCGTGTTCCTGGGAGGACGCGTTCGCAGCGATCGGACGCGAGTTGAAAGCGATCGATCCCGGCTCGGCGGTGTTCTACGCCTCAGGCCGCGCGAGCCTGGAGACCAGCTACCTCTATGCGCTGTTCGCCAGACTGTATGGTCATAACAACCTGCCCGACAGTTCCAACATGTGCCATGAAACGACTTCGGTGGCGTTGAAGAAAGTGATCGGATCTCCGGTCGGAACCTGCGTCCTGGACGATTTCGACGTGTGCGACGCGATCTTCTTCTTCGGGCAGAACACCGGCTCAAACAGCCCGCGCCTCCTTCACCCACTCCAGAAGGCGGTCGAGCGCGGCGCGAAGATCGTCACGTTCAATCCGATCCGGGAGAAGGGCCTTGAGGAGTTCAAGAACCCCCAGAGCCCGTTGGAAATGCTCACGACGAAGAAGACCGAAATTTCCACGCTCTACCTGCAGGTCAAGGCGGGCGGCGACATCGCGGCGATAACGGGATTGATCAAGCACGTCCTGGCGGCGGAAGAAATCCGTTGGCGGGACGAGAATCAACACGTCCTCGATGTCGATTTCATCGCCCAGCACACGGACGGCTTCGCCGAGATGAAGGCCCACGCAGAGGCGACTAGCTGGGACGACATCGAACGCGAGAGCGGCCTTTCGCGTGAAGATCTCGGCGAAGCGGCCCAGATCTACATCGAAGCGCCCCGTGCGATCGCCATGTTCGGCATGGGGCTGACCCAGCATGTCCACGGCTCGCAGAACATCGCCGCGCTCACTAACCTGTGGTTGCTCAAGGGCAATGTCGGTCGCGAGGGCACCGGCATCTCTCCCGTGCGCGGACATTCCAACGTGCAGGGTCAGCGGACCGTAGGTATCTCGGAAAAGCCGGAACTCGTGCCGCTCGACAGGCTGGCGGAGCAGTTCGGCTTCGATCCACCGCGCGACGAGGGCCTGAACACCATCAAGGCCTGCCACAAGATCCTGTCCGGCGAACTCAAGGCGTTCATCGGCCTGGGCGGCAACTTCATCCGCGCCATTCCCGAGCGCGAGCGGATGGAAGAGGCCTGGACCAGACTGCGTCTCACCGTCCAGATCGCGACCAGGCTCAACCGCAGCCATCTGGTGAACGGCGAAGTCGCGTACCTGCTGCCCTGCCTGGGCCGGTCCGAGGAGGATGTCCAGGCAACCGGTTCGCAGGCCGTGACGATGGAGGATTCGCTTTCGTGCATCCACGGCTCGCTCGGCAAGAATACACCGGCCTCCGAACATCTCCGCTCGGAAACTGCGATCGTCGCAGGCATCGCGAAGGCGACCCTACCGGCGAATCCTAAGGTGCGCTGGGATGAATGGACGGGAGACTACGCCAAGATCCGCGATTGCATCGAGAAGACCTATCCCGAGCAGTTCCACGACTTCAACCGGCGCGTCTTCACGCCGGGCGGGTTCCATCGCGGCAATCCGGCCCGCGGCCGGATATGGAAGACCGAAAGCGGCAGGGCGCAATTCAGCGTCCCCACCGCCATGCGCTCGATCGGCTTTGAGGACGCGCCCGGTCGTTTCCGCCTGATGACCTTGCGCTCGAACGATCAGTTCAACACTACTATCTACGGCTATTCCGACCGCCTGCGCGGTATCGAGGGCACGCGGGACGTCGTGCTCATGAACCCGGAAGACATCGCCGAGGCCGGGCTGGTGCAAGGTCAGGTCATCGGGCTGGTCGGCGATGCCGGCGACGGGGTCCACCGGGAGGTAAGCGGGTTGACCGTCACCCCCTTCCTGCTCCCGCGCGGCTGCATCGGCGCATACTATCCCGAGATGAACCCGCTTATCCCGGTATGGTATCATGACGAGCAATCGCGAACGCCTGCCTCAAAGGGCGTACCCGTGCGGCTTGTTGCAAACCCACGAACGACCTGAACGCCTCTGGCGCACGCTGACGCGCCCGCAGTCCCAGGAGCGATTGCGACGGCGAGACGTTGGACTGGTATGAGCGAAAGCAATCGCACGTCCAACCCGGTCAAGCGGGCCATCCGTCAACAGGTTGTCGGCATGTTCAACGACCGCGAGCAAGGCGAGGCACCGGTGGTGAGGAGCCGAAACGCGCTGTTCGCGCCGACATCGGTCGCCTGGCGGGTCCATGGTGACGTCGCCTCTATGATGGCGGGCGGCATCGCCAGCCTTTTGCTGCAGATGCTGCATCCCGGCGTTCTGGCAGGGGTGTGGGACCATTCCAATTTTCGTGCCGACATGCACGGCAGACTGCGGCGTACCGCCCGCTTCATCGCCACAACCACGTATGCCGATCGGTCCGCAGCCGAGGCTATGATCAGGCGGGTCCGGTCCGTCCATGATGGCGTCAAGGGGCATCTGCCGGACGGCACGGCGTATCAAGCGAACGACCCGGCGCTTCTGGCGTGGGTGCATGTCACAGAGACCCACAGCTTCCTCGACGCCTGGATTCGCTACGGCGAGCCCTGGATGTCACGCGCCGACCAGGATCGCTACTTTGCCGAGATGGCCTTGATCGGCGGGGCGCTGGGGGCAGAACCCCTGCCGCGCACGCGGGCCGAGGCGAACCGCCTGATAACCGGGATGCGTCCGGCGCTGAGGGCGGATGCGCGAACGGCCGAAGTCGCCCGGCTGATCCTGCATCCGGTCGCAGCGAACCGGCTCGCCGCGATGCCCGGCAGGCTTGCCGGGCAGGCTGGCGTCGATCTGCTGCCACGCTGGGCTCGCTCGCTCCATGGCCTGTCTCCCTCGCCGCTTCGAACGCCGCTGGTGCGCGCGGGCACGCTGGGCGTCGCGCAGGCGCTGCGGTGGGCGTTCAGGTGATGGGCCGCCAGGACGAGCAGCTACGGGACCTGCAGCGCGCGATGCACGACGCCGCGGCGCAGGGAAACTTCGAGCAGGCGGCACAGTTGCGCGACCGGATCAGCCTGATGCGCGGCATTCCTGCCGATACGCCGGCGCAGGACGTCGATCTCTCCGGTCTCGTTCGTCAACAACCGGGAGCGATGGGGCTGGGCACGAGCCGCGGGCACGTAAAGCCACCTCCGGGATGGACACCGCCGAAGAAACCGGACCCGATGACGAAGAGCCGCGGAAGGGGGCGCAAGGGCCCGGACTGATCTGCGCCGGGTCGTACGAAGGACAACTTCTGTGCGTCTTGCGGGAACGCGCGGGCCTGCCGGAGGCTTTCTTCCTCGATACCGGGCGGCGGCCCTATCCGCGCCCCGAACCGAAGGAAATCAACATGTCCAAAAGCGATCCGGAAACTCCGCGCGGCCCGATGGGCGATGCGCGCCCGGACTCATTCGATCCGCACAAGCAGAATGAAAGCGGCCAGAAGCCTCAGAAACTGAAGGACCGACCTTCGGAAAGCACCGTCAGGCCCGAAGACTATCCTGAAGACCAGCGCGCGAAGGGAGCCTGACGAAACGGTGTGACCCGGTTCAGCCGCCCGGTGACGCCGGTGCGGCGCGATGCCGCCATCAACTCAGATCAATCAAATTTAGCCGGCGGGACCCTTTTCTTTCGCTTTCTCTGTGCGTTGTGGAGCCAGGATAGTCGCCGCACCTCGCAGGCGATCAGCTTCACAGGCAAGGAGCGCAATCTGACTGACATGACCATGCAGCTTGAGCTCCGTCACTGGGCAATGCGCCCCGCAGCCCAACGGCGCGACTGCGTCTCAGGTGCGGCGTGAACCTGGCGTTCACCGCGGTCCGCATCGCGCAAACCCTCGCCGACGAGTCTATCGCCTTCCTGGCGGACGACGAGCAGCAGGCCCAAGCCCTGGCTGACGCCGTCCGGGCGCTGGCGCCGCAAGAGCATGTCGTCCACGTGCCCTCCAGCGACGCACTTCCGGGGGACACGGCTCCCGCGACGCCGGCGAACGCGGGGCGCCGCGCGTCGGCTCTGCGGGCCCTTCGCCTGGTGCAAGGCACTTCCGTAGCCTGCATCCTGAGCGGAGAAGCCGCAGCGCGGCGCTATCCTGCGCCTGATGCGTTCGACAGCGCCCCACCCACGCTGCACCCCGGTGACGAGGCGGACACCCTAGCGTTCGCGATACGACTCGAAGAGCTGGGGTATGTCGCCGACGACCGCGTCGACGAACCGGGCGAAATGGCGGTGCGCGGCGAGGTCATCGATATCTTTCCCGCCGACGCCGGCGGCCCGGCCCGCATCGAGCTGGCAGCGGGCAGGATCGCCGCGATCCGCTCGTACGATCCCGGCACGCAGCGCACGGTTGGCGATCTGGAGCGTCTGGAGATCGGCCGCGCCGCCGAACCGCCGATTGACCAGCCGACGTCCATCCTTGCCCACCTGACGCCGGGGGTACTCGCTCTTTCCGATAAAGCCGACCATCGCCGCAGGCGCTTCATCCAGCTTGCCCGCGACGCTATGGGCGGTGCGCCCCATCGCCTGGATGCGATTGACGACATCGCCTGGAAAAAGGACTGCAAGGATTGGAGGGCGGCTCCGTTTGACGCGGACTTCACGCCGGTGCCGCGGTTCGCCAACGAGCGTTCGCCGCTTACCGCCATGGCGCGCTTCGTAAAGCCGCGGCTCGCTGCGGGACGCAAGTTCGTGCTGGCGGGCAGTGCGCGAGACCTGCGCTTCCTGCGCGGCAAGGTCGTCCGGCGCCTGTCGATGGAAATCGTGGAACTGGACGCATGGGCGGCACTGGATGACCTGCCGTCAGGCTGCGGCGGCAGCCTGACGGTGCCGATCGATGCAGGATACGTCGACGAGCGCATCGTTCTCGTCGCGGCGGCAGACCTGATGGGCAGTCGCGCATTGATCGGCGTTGGTGGCCCGACCGGCGCGAACCCGTGGCACGTCGGCATCGAAGTGTGCAGCGGCGACGTGGTGGTCCACGAGGACCATGGCGTCGGGCGCGTGCGGGGGCTTGAGGCCTCGCCGGTCGGCGCGGGCGACGACCAGTCCCCGATCGACAGGATCGTGCTCGAGTATGCGGGTGGTGCTCGGCGGCTGGTCCCTTTCGATGAGGCCGACCGGATCTGGCGATACGGCGCTGACGGCGACGCGGTGAGCCTGGACAAGCTGGATGGCTCATCCTGGGACAAGCGCCGCGCGGCGATCAACGCCGCGATCGACGAGAGCGCGAAGGCCCTGACGCTTCTGGCGCGCGAGCGCGAGACGCTGACAGCGCCGGTCATGGTGCCCGATCCTGCCGCCTACGAACGCTTCGCGGGCCGCTTCCCCTTCAACGAAACGGCCGACCAGGCGGGAGCCATCGCAGCCGTCCGCGACAATCTGGCGAGCGGCCGGCCAATGGACCGGCTGGTCATCGGCGACGTCGGCTATGGCAAGACCGAGGTCGCGCTGCGGGCCGCAGCTCTGGCGGCGCTGGCCGGCTTCCAGGTCGTGGTCGCCGCGCCGACCACCGTCCTCGTGCGGCAGCACCTGGAGACGTTCCGCCGCCGCTTCGAGGGAACGAAAATCGAGGTCGCCGGCCTGTCCCGGCTGAGCAGTGCGGCAGAACGCAAGTCTGTGAAAGCGGGGCTTGCCGATGGCTCGACCGGTATCGTCGTGGGCACCGGCGCGGTGATGGCGAAGGGCGTGAACTACGCCAGGCCGGGGCTGGTCGTCATCGACGAAGAGCAGCGCTTCGGCGCTGCCGACAAGGCCCGTTTGCGCGGCTTGGGGACCGTCCATGTCCTGAGCCTGAGCGCCACGCCGATCCCGCGCACCCTGCAGGCCGCGCTGGTGGGCCTGCAGCAGATGTCCCTCATCGCCACGCCTCCCGCCCGGCGCCAGCCGATCCGCACCAGCATCGGGCAGTATGACGATGTGCTCGTCCGCACCGCGCTCACTCGCGAAAAGGCGCGGGGAGGCCAGAGCTTCGTGGTCGTGCCGCGTATTGAGGACATGGCGAAAGTCGCCGCGAAGATAAAACGCGCGGCCCCCGATCTGGTGGTGGTCGAAGCACACGGAAAAATGTCAGCGGCCGAAATCGACGACGTCATGGTCGGCTTTGGCGCTGGCCGGGGGGATATCCTGCTGGCGACCAACATCATCGAAGCGGGCCTCGACGTGCCGCGCGCGAACACCATGATCGTCTGGCGTGCCGATCGCTTCGGCCTGGCACAGCTGCACCAGCTGCGCGGCCGCGTCGGGCGCGGCAACCGGCGCGGGCAGGTGATCCTGCTGATCGAAGGCGAGGATGCTATCGCCGCGCGCACGCTCAAGCGGCTGCGCACGCTCGCGACTTTCGACCGGCTGGGCGCGGGTTTCGCGATCAGCGGCCAGGACCTCGACATGCGCGGCGCGGGCGACCTCGTCGGCGATGATCAGGCCGGGCACATGAAGCTGATCGGCGTCGATCTCTACCAGCATCTGCTCCGTGTCGCGCTGAAGGCCGCGCGCGGCGAGGACGCCGAGCGCTGGAGTCCCGAACTCAACCTGGGCATGAGCGGCGTGCTGCCCGACAGCTGGATTCCGGAGGCGGACCTGCGGCTGTCCCTTTACCTGCGGCTCGCGCGCATCGAAACCGAAGAGGCGCTCGATGCATTCGATGATGAACTTCTGGATCGCTTCGGAACGCTGCCCGCCGAAGCGGCGATGCTGCTGGCCCATGCCCGCATCCGCCTGACCGCGCGGGCTTTGCGGATCGCGCGCATAGACGCGGGCCCAGCCGCGATTGCACTCACTCCGCGCCGCGATTGCCCGATCGACTTCGCCGCCACGGGCTTCGCGCAAAGCAAGGGACGGTGGATCCTTGCCGAGGCACTGCCGAGCGAAGCCGATCGTATCGTGCGCGTCGAAAGCCTGCTCGACGGGTTCGAATGCTGACCTGTCGGGCCCAGCCGTGCCTGCGGCGGGATTATCTTTAGATCGTGCCGGGTCTTTATGAGCGCGGCGATCGTTTCATTTGCAACAGTGGTCAGGTCCGACCGGACCACCAGCACATCCGAAAACATGGAGAGCAGGAATGGCAACCATGAACGACGACGCGCCGCCTACCACCTCAAAATTTCGCGAGACCCGCGACGCCGCCTTGCAGACACTTGCAGAAACGCGGGGTGACAGCCTGATCGGTCGGACCGTGACGATCAACCGCCCCCGCGCGGAACTCTATGCCTACTGGCGCGACTTTGCACGGCTGCCGACGTTCATGGACAACGTCGAACGGGTCGACGTGCTGTCGCCGACCCGCTCGCACTGGGTCGTCAAGGCGCCAGGCGGAAGGACGGTCGAATGGGACGCGCTCGTCACCGAGGAGAAGGAGGGCGAACTGATCGCCTGGGCCTCCACCGAAGATGCAGACGTGCCCAACAGCGGCCGCATCGAATTTCGCAACGCAGGCGATCGCGGCACCATCGTCACCGCCACGATCGTCTACGACCCGCCCGCTGGCGTGGTGGGCAGGCTCATCGCAAAGATGTTCCAGCGCGAACCGGCGATCCAGGCGCGGCGCGATCTGCGGCGCTTCAAGCAGCTTATGGAAACCGGCGAAGTCGCCACGTCGTCGCGCACCCGCGCGCAGCTTCACGAGGAGACAGCCTGATGCGCGCGCTCACCTGGCACGGCAAGCATGACGTCCGCGTCGATACGGTCGACGATCCCGAAATCCTCAACCCGCGCGACGCCATCATCAAGATCACCTCGACCGCGATCTGCGGATCGGACCTTCACCTGTACGACGGGTACATCCCCACCATGAAGGCCGGGGACATCCTCGGCCACGAGTTCATGGGCGAAGTCGTCGAGACCGGGCCGGGATCGACGCTGGTCAAGGGCCAGCGCGTCGTCGTTCCCTTCACCATCGCCTGCGGAAGCTGCTACCACTGTGGCAAGCACCAGTACTCCGCCTGCGACAACGGCAACCCGGCCGACAACCAGGACATCGGCATGGAGCTTTACGGCCAGCCGATGTCGGGCCTGTTCGGCTACAGCCATCTGACCGGCGGCTACGCCGGGGGCCAGGCGGAGTACGTGCGCGTGCCGTTCTCCGACGTCGGCCCGATCGTGGTGCCAGACGGGCTTGACGACGACGAAGTGCTGTTCCTGTCCGACATCCTGCCCACCGGCTGGCAGGCGGCCGAGAACGCCGACATCGAGCCGGGCGACACTGTCGCGGTGTGGGGCTGCGGCCCGGTCGGCCTGTTCGCGGTGCAGTCCGCCTTCCTGATGGGCGCGGCGCGGGTGATTGCCATCGACCACTTTCCCCGCCGGCTGGACCTCGCGCGCAGGTTCGGAGCCGAGATCATCAACTTCGAGGAATCGAAGACTTACGAAGCGCTGATGGCAATGACTGGCGGGATCGGTCCGGACGCCGTGATCGATGCGGTTGGGCTCGAGGCACACGGCTTCTTCGTCGACAACGTAGTCGATCAGATCAAGGCCTCGCTGATGCTTGGCACCGATCGCATCCACTCGATCCGACAGGCGATCGTCGCCTGCCGCAAGGGCGGCCGCGTCTCAATGCCCGCCGTCTACGGCGGCATTGTCGACAAGTTCCCGCTCGGCGCCTTCATGGAAAAGGGGCTGACGCTCAAGACCGGGCAGACCAGCGTACAGCACTACATGCCGGGGCTGCTCAACGCGATCGTCGAGGGCAAGATCGACACCACCTTCCTGATCTCGCACCGCATGGGCCTGGAGGACGCGCCCAAGGGCTACAAGATGTTCCACGACAACCAGGACGAAGTCACCAAGGTCGTGCTCAAGCCCGGCTTCACCGAAACCGCAGTCGCGGCAGAACAGGACACGCATCATGGCTGACAAATTCGCAATCGTCACCGGCGCCTCCACCGGTATCGGCTTCGAACTGGCGAGCATCGCCGCCGAAAACGGCTACGACCTGCTCGTCGTCGCAGATGAAGGACTGATCGAGGCGGCCGCACAGGACTTTGGGCTGCACGGCGTTTCGGTAGACGCGGTGCAGGCCGACCTGTCGACCCTGGAAGGCGTCGATACCTTGCTGGCCGCCACTGCCGGCCGCCGCATCGATCTTCTTTGCGCCAATGCGGGCCGGGGGCTCGGGCACGGTTTCCTCGAGCAGGATGTCGCCGACTGGCGCCGGGTGGTCGATACCAACATCACCGGCACCCTTTATCTGTTGCAACAGGTGCTCAAGGGAATGGTGGCGCGCGACGATGGCAAAGTGCTGATTACCGGGTCCATCGCAGGCTTCATTCCGGGCAGCTTTCAGGCGGTCTACAACGGCACCAAGGCCTTCGTGGACAGCTTTGCCGATGCGCTGCGCAACGAGATCAAGGAGGCAAAGGGCGTGACTGTCACGACACTCATGCCCGGACCAGTCGAGACCGAGTTCTTCGATCGCGCCGACATGCTCGACACCAGCGTGGGCGCGTCAGAAAGCAAGAGCGATCCGGCCGACGTCGCCCGCGACGGATGGAAAGCACTGATGAACGGCGATGCCCACATCGTCTCGGGATGGAAGAACAAGATCCAGGCGGCGGTGGCGCACGTCACCCCGGCGGCGATCCTGGCCGAGCAGCATCGCAAGATGGCGCAGCCCGGCTCCGCCGAATGACCATGCCGCGCCTCGATAGAGAGGCGCTGACCTCAGGCACTGCGAACCAAAGGATAGAGACATGAACACCACGATAGAGCGCACATTCGACAGTCGCCGCGACGCCGAACTGGCAATCGAGCGACTGGTCCAGGAATACGGCTTCGAGCGAACCGACATGTTCGTATCGTCGTCCGGCGATCAAAACAGCGCGGGCGATACGCCCAGCGGCGGCGATACCGCGACCCATCTGGAGCCGGCGCGCAACGACGCGCCGCTTTCCGAGCGCATATCCGTCTCGGTGGACGTCAACGATGACGCGCGCGCGGTCATCGTGGCTCGCGTGTTCGACGAAATCGCCCCGATCTAGGAACCTTCCGCATCCATTTGGGGACCATTCAAGAAACCACGATCATGCGCCCGCTGAACGAGCTGGAAGATCGAACGCCATCGACGCCGCGCCAACTGCCGCCGCTCCCTTCGCCCGAGCGAGCGGGAAGTGCTGTTCGACGCTGCCAGGCTGGGGCGCGGCGACATGATACCCGTCCTGATGGAGGCGGGGGCCAATATCGATGCGGTCGATGCAGCAGGTAATGACGCGGCCAGCCTCGCGCGAATGCAGCGCGACGACAGCCTGCCCGGTGGCTCACCGAGCGCCGGGAAGGGCACAATGCAGCAAAACAGTACGGGCATGGGCCCAAGTCTCGAAGAAGAGGAGCGATATTCATGAGCGATGTTTCGATAGGTCCGGGCCCGGCCTCGAACAAAAAGGCATCCGTGCAAGAGGGAGTGGACGCGCAAGCCGAGACCGATCGCGAAGGCGGCCGTGGACTTGCCGGCGCGGAAGCCAAGCCTTTTGCCAATCGCCCCCCGCCCAGGGAGGCGAATCCCATTCCGTCCGCATCCAGGGAGGATGAAAGCCCGTCCGCCGCTGACGGAGCCGCGAACCTGATTTGCGCGAGACGCAACGCAGGGCGGGAATGACGAAGCAAAAGAACTGGCTTCGCGGTTCACCTGCGCCGCGGTCAGTTCAAGCGAGAGAACAGATGGCGCTGGTAAGAAACGCGCACTCCAATGCCGCGCTAGACTGCCCGAGGCGCACGAGACGCCATCCCCGGCATCTGCGCCGACCCAGGCCGGGCGCAAGAGTGCGACAGCGGCAAGCCAACTTCCATGATCAGAGCCATCGATTTGGTGACGCGGGAACTCTCAGGCGGCATGGGCAAGGCGTCCGCTGGGGCAGCGGGACGGCATTGCCCATGAGCAAGAGCACCAGTGTCATTTAAACGGCAAAGCCTGCGCCTCGGCGAGGGTTCCGGTCTCCAGGCGGGAACATCGTCACAACGGCCGGCATCCTTTCGGCGAGGAGCATAACCATGACGCGCAAGATACTGGTCACCGGCGCCAGCATCGCCGGAAACACCGTTGCCGCACTGCTCGGCCGTCGCGGCGCTGATGTCACGGTGGTCGAGCGGGCACCGGCGTTCCGGGACGGCGGTCAGAACGTTGATGTGCGCGGTGTCGGCCGCGAAGTCCTGCGCCGCCTCGGGCTTGAACAGGCTGCGCTCGGCTGTGGAACCGGTGAGCAAGGTACGGCCTGGGTCCACGAGGACGGAAGCGAAGCAGCCAGGTTCGATGCCGACGAAATCGACGGCGATGGCCCGACAGCCGAGATGGAGATCCTGCGCGGCGACCTCGCCCGGCTTCTCCACGACGCAACCGGAAACGAGGTGGCGTTTCGCTACGATGACCACATCGTCGCGATCGATGAGCAAGAGCAGATGGCGGTGGTTACCTTCGCGAGCGGCACTATCGAGCGGTACGACGCCGTAGTCATCGCGGAAGGGGTCGGCTCGACCACTCGCGATATCATCTTTGCGGACGAGAACGTGCCGCGCTGGATGAACATGATCATCGCTTACTTCACCATCCCGCGAACGCCGGACGACAACCGGATGTGGCGCTGGTTCAATGCGCCTGGCAAGCGCAGTGTTTCGCTTCGTCCCGATCATCAGGGGACGACCCGTGCGATGCTGTGCCTCTCGAAGGAGCCGGGCGGCGAACAGGAATGGGATAGCGAACGGCAAAGAGCATTCCTGCGTGATCGCTTCTCGGACGCAGGCTGGGAGACACCCCGCGTACTGGCGGCCATGCACGACGCCGACGACTTCTACTTCGACGTGCTTCGACAGGTGCGGATGCCGCGCTGGTCGAAGGGCCGCGTTGTTCTTACCGGCGACGCGGCCTGGTGCGCCACGCCGTTGGCAGGCGTCGGTACGACCCTGGCTGTTACAGGCAGCTATGTGCTGGCCGAGGAACTCACCCGCAGGGATACGGTCGCTCAGGCGTTCAGCGCCTACGAGAAGCAGATGCGGCCCATTGTCGAAGATGGCCAGCGCATCCCCAAGATCGCGCCGCGGCTCATGCATCCGAAAACCCGCCTGGGCATCAGGTTGCTGCATGGCACGCTTGGCCTGGCGAGCCTGCCGCCCATCCGCAACGCTGCGGTCAAGTTGCTGGGAGGTGAAGGGGTCGAGGTCGATCTTTCACGCTACAGCTGACATCACTGATGAACTGTTGCGGTTCTTGTGCGAAGCTCGGGCGGGGTGAAACACTGTCGGCGTTGACGGGCAGCAGGAGCGCAGCAGCAGCGTTAAGATCGTGCACCGCCGGTCTGCGAGGTAGCGTAGACGACGCGGAATAATCTTTTCCGCGCAGAGCCAGGCCCGGCAAGCGCAGGACGAACCGCCTGGCGTGTAACAAGCCTTCCGCCGAGTAACCTCGTCGATTTTTACGGCATGCGGCATCTAGCAAGGCGATACGGCGGGGCGCCAAGCCACGTACGCGGGCAGGCCGGTATGGGGCGGGGAAGCATTCACCAGATCAGGATGACTATTGCGCGCCCCACCAAGACGCGTTGAAAACGCGGCTACAGCGCGCATCGACGCCGCCGCCCCGTCCAGCCGCGCTCAACCGCGCAGGCTGTCCGGCACGATGCCGCCATTGCTGGCGAGCTTGTCCATCACCGCACGATGAAGGGCGATGTTCTGTTCCGCGGTGCCGTCCGCCCCGGCGTGGACGTCAAGCTCCTCGCCAAGCTCCTTGCGCGCCGCGAGACTTGAATCGAGATCGAGCAGCTTGAGAAGATCGACAATGGACGTGCGGTAATTGCCGCCATGGTCCGCCTTCATTGAGGCCATCGCATCAAGCACCGCGCCAACATCGACGGAAGGTTGCGCGGCAGTGACGGCGGCCGAAGGGGCAGGCTCCGGGGATGCAGGCGCCACCTGAGGCCGCGTCGGAGCAGGTGTTGAGGCCGATTTGGGCGCGCTCGCATTGGCTGCGGGATCGGCCTTTTTCTCGGTCCCGTGGTGGAAGATCTTGTTCAGGATATTTCCGAAGATGCTCATGCTCCTCTCCTAGACGACGGGTGCGGCGATAACGCGATGGTGAGACCCTCAAACGCGTCAGCACGCGGATGGTTGAGCGGAACGGCTTCATGCTGCCGATCGTTCAGCCCTTATTCCCCACCACTCAACGCGGAGCACAGATCGTGATCAGGCACAACGCACTCATGGCAGCATCCTTGGCCGTTCTCAGCCTCACCGCCTGCAACAAGAAGGACACTGAGCCCGCCACCGAAATGACCTCCACGTCGGCTGCAGATGTCATGAACGAAACCGGGACGACTTCGGCAGAGAGCCCGGCACAGGTCTTTGCCAATATCGCCGCGGCGAGCGACATGTTCGAGATCGAGACATCGAAGCTCGCAGCCGAGAAGGGCCAGTCCGCCAAGGTGAAGACTTTTGCCGAGCAAATGGTCAAGGCCCCATACCGCCTCTACCAAGAAGCTGACCGCAGCCGCAGCGGCGGGCACTCCGCCCATAACCCCGGCCCCGCGCATGACTGCGGCCCAGGACGCACAGCTTGCCGACCTCCGGAGCAAAACGGGCGCCCAATTCGATGAGGCCTATGCCAAGGCACAGGTCAGCGCTCACCAAGCCGCGCTGGATACCCTCAAAGGTTACGCAGCCGGTGGCGACCAGGCATCGCTCAAGACATTCGCGACCGAACTGGTCCCGACAGTCACCGCCCATCTCAACATGGCCAAAGCCCTCTGACGAACCTCGCGCCGCCCGTGGATTTCTAATAGACCCAAGGAGCGATCATGCCCGACCGGCTGACGATGCAGGACCCCCGCACACAAAATCCCAAGCCTCCCTTTTCCGAAGCAGCCGCAGCCGCGGCCAGGCATTGCAGGCAAGCTGGAGCCTCGACCTGACCACGGCGAGGAAAGCTACATCGGCGCGGGCAAGCTCACGGGGCGCAGGGCACTTGTCACTGGTGGCGATCCCGGGATTGGCCGCGCGGCTGCTATCGCCTTTGCGCGCGAGGGCGATGACGTGGCCATCGCCTATCTGCCGAGCGAGGAGGAAGACGCGCGCGAAGTTCTCGATCTGATCGAGGCGGAGGGCCGCAAGGTCGTAGCGCTGCCCGGCGATGTAAGCGATGGGGCCTGGAGCCGTCAGCTCGTCGAGGACGCGGGGAAGGGGCTTGGCGGACTCGACATTCTTGTCATCAATGCGGACCGCCAGCAGTGGTGCGAGAACGTTGGCGAAGTTACGTCTGAGGATTTCGACAAGACGATCAAGACCAACCTCTACGCCCTGCACTGGATCACGCAGGCGGCGGTGCCCCATCTCCCGGTCGGCGCTTCGGTCATCACAACGGCGTCGGTGCAAGCCTATGAGCCATCGGACGTCCTGCTCGACTATGCGACCACCAAGGCAGGCATAGTCGCTTACACCAAAGCGTTGGCCAAGCAGCTGATGGATAAGGGAATACGGGCCAACGTGGTGGTCCAGGGACCGTTCTGGACCGTGCTTCAGGCAAGCGGCGGACAGCCTCAGGAGAAAGTTGCCCACTTCGGCGAGCACAGTCGTTTCGGTCGTCCAGGTCAGCCCGTGGAGATTGCACCGGTTTACGTCCCGCTCGCTTCGCAGGAGGGCAGCTACATTACTGGCGAGGTCTTTGGCGTGACTGGCGGCGCCGGCATCGCCTGACAATGAACTATGTCGCCCATTGATCTCCGCCAAGCAGCTTTGGACTAGGGGCCACCTCTCGATCCGCCCCATATCGGTCGCACAGCAGCCTATCTTATGCTCCAATGCCGACCCTCGGTTTCCTTCTTCCGCACAAATTAAACTGGCCGGTTACCACCGATCATTTCTTCGTTTGAAAAGGGCAGATGGTCGGCCGTGAACAATGCGATGTTCGTTTCGGCGACGGGTAGATTGCGTCCGATGTGCCGTGAGGGGTTTATCGAACTGGTA
>NZ_ALVC01000079.1:0-4264 GCF_000293195.2 Sphingomonas sp. LH128 | reverse complement strand
TCGTCGAGGCGGCCGAGGCAGCCGATATCGCCAAGCGGGTCGGCCCGCATACCCTGCGGCATAGCTTCGCCACGCACTTGCTCGAAGACGGTGTCGATATCCGCGTCATCCAGGCGCTGCTCGGTCACGCCAAGCTCAACACCACTGCCTTTTACACCCAGGTAGCGACCAAGACGATGCGCGCGCATTGCCTCGCCTGAAATGCTCCCGGCAAAGCTGCCGTTGCCTCATCTAAACTGCTCCCGGCATTGGCCGGGAGGGAACGATGCGGAAGGTGAGCATGGCGACGCGAAGGGAATTGATTGAAGCTGTCGGCGCGCGGTATCGCTCGGCCGATCGCGCGAGCAAGGGTAAGGTTCTCGACGAATTCGTCGCGATCACAGGTTTCCACCGGAAGCATGCAATGCGACTCTTGCGTGCGGAGCCGTTGATCAGGGAAACGACGCGACCGGAGCGCAGGATTTACAACGAGGCGGTGCGCGGAGCGTTGCTCGTGTTATGGGAGGCCAGCGACCGCCTGTGCGGCAAGCGGTTGCGGCCGCTTATTCCGATTCTGATCGAGGCGATGGAGGGCCATGGCCACCTTGATCTCGATCCGGCGATCAAGGCGAGATTGTTGCAGATGAGCCCCGCCACGATTGACCGTATTCTTCGGATCGCGAAAGGAAACAATCAGAAGGTCCGGCGTCGCGGCGTGGCAGGATCCGAACTCAGGCGCAGTGTTCCGATCCGAACGTTCAGCGACTGGGGAGATCCGGCGCCGGGATATATGGAGGCCGACCTTGTTTCGCATAGCGGCCCGGTGGCGAAAGGGAGCTGGGCGTGGACGCTAACGTTAACGGATATCGCAACAGGCTGGACCGAATGCGCTCCGCTACTGGTTCGCGAGCAAACGTTGTTGGTGGAGGTCCTCAAGGAACTGCGCAAGCTGATGCCGTTCCCGTTGCTGGGTTTCGATTCCGACAATGACAGCGTGTTTATCAATGAGACCGTGCGGGATTACTGCGCGGCGACGGAAATCGCCTTTACCCGCTGCCGTCCCTATCGGAAGAACGATCAGGCTTGGGTCGAGCAGAAGAACGGTTCGGTTGTGCGTCGTCTAGTGGGCTATCGCCGCTTCGAGGGGCTGGAAGCAGCCGGGTTACTGGCTGAGCTGTATGCGGCGGCGCGTTTGTTCGTGAACTTTTTCCAGCCTTCATTCAAATTGGCGGAAAAGCGCCGCGACGGCGCCAAAGTCCACAAACGTTATCACGCTCCCGCGACGCCGTTCCAGCGCCTGATGGATGACCCGCGGACCAACGAGCAGACACGCGAACGGCTACGGGACCTGGCTGGCAGACTGGATCCGGTTCGACTGCTGCGAGATATCCGGACCGCGCAGCAGAAACTGGTGGTCCTGGCCGACGCCGTCGTCTTGGCAAATCCGAACGAAACGTCACCCCCACCGCTGGGGGCCTTCCTCTTGAGCCTGAAAGCTTTATGGCAGAATGGTGAGGCGCGGCCCACGGCCGTTGATAAGGCGCCGCGCAAGCGAGAGCGGCGCCGGCCGGATCCACTGCTTCAGGTTACCGACCAGTTGAAGGCCTGGTTCGAAGAGGAGCCTTGGCGTACCGGGCGCGAGTTGCTGGAGAAATTGCAGGCCCAGCAGCCGGACATTTACCCAGACGGCCTTCTGCGAACTATCCAGCGCCGGTTGAAAGGTTGGCGTACCGAACACGCGCGCGCACTTGTGTTCAGCCACTCTTCCGGGCTGGCCAGCGCCGCGCCAGGCGACACGGAAACCATCCTCACGGCCATGTGACGGATTACCGTTCCGCCTCGCCTACGGCTCAGCTGCACGGCAATCCGTCCCATGCAATGGCAATGATGCTCGAGGGCCTGTAAGGAACAATTACGTGAGGCAACGGTCGCGCCGTTCGGGAACGTTCTTTCGTGAGGCAACACGCCACCTCGGCAATCGCCATGACGGGATCAGGCACGGCTGCTTCCCCTCGCAGGTCGTCCGGCAAGCCCTCGCATTGGTCGATGTTGAACACGACAAAGCGTTTCAGAAATGCAACCGTGCGCGCCTCACGGTCCTCGCCCTGCGCCTTGGCGGCCTCGTCCTTGGGGGTGAAGCGATCGGCATAGCAGACCACCGTGCCCTTCTCGCCGCGTCGCACGTTGCCGCCCGCCGCTGCGGCCTGCTTGTAGGTCAGCCACCGCTGCGAGCCGAACCCGCCGCCAATCCCTGCTGCCCATAAAATGAGCACATTAATCCCGGAATAAAGTCTTCCCGACACCGCGTTCGCCGGCATCGTGCATGGACACTTCGACCCATCCCACGGCTGCACCCATGGCAAACGGCCCTCTTCCAGCTCGGCAATGATCCTTGCGGTTACCTCTCCATAGAGGCTCTGACGTTCGGTATGGCTCACGGCTCCTGCACTCCTTTCCTCAACCGCCATTGACCGGCGCCAGGGTGGCGGGGGGCGGCAGGAGCGGACCAACAGCCCCGCCGACTAAGGCGGGGCGCACCTGACAAGGCCGCAACGAAGTGGAGGACCCGGGAGTGAAACGGACGGGTTGCGCCCCGGCGAGGCGGGGCTACAGGGCTGCGACGCCCCCCGTCACCTTGATGCCGCCAAAGGCCCTGCGCCGCCGGGCCACAGGCTCGGCGACCGCTGAAGAGCGGCAAAGCCGCTCGCCCGGCCTGCTTTGAGCAGGACGGAAAGCGTCA
Source organism: Sphingomonas sp. LH128 (assembly GCF_000293195.2). NCBI lineage: Bacteria > Pseudomonadati > Pseudomonadota > Alphaproteobacteria > Sphingomonadales > Sphingomonadaceae > Sphingomonas > Sphingomonas sp. LH128. The sequence goes on along the minus strand of NZ_ALVC01000079.1, from coordinate 1,545 downwards.
GGCGATCGTCACGGCTATGCCGACAAGACGCCGCCAGGCGGCTTGGCTGAAGCGGAGCGGAAGTAGAGCGCGATCAGGGCATAGCCCTGAGACGCCACTCCCTTTCCTACTCGCCCTCGCCCTCGCCCTCGCCTGGAACGAGCAAGTACCTCGCGCCTGCGGCACAGAGAGGAAGCAGCCCATGTCAGATTGCGACTGGAAGACAACCAGCGGCTGCCCGGTCATCTCGCCGCCACCGACAATGACGATTGCAAAGTGTGAGGTACGTTAATTGCGCAAACCTCTATCGATGGCGACAGAGTATAAACTTTGTCCGGCGCCGTAGTGCGCAGCTCGAATGCCCGGATCTGCGCCCCCTGAATCGGGTCTCACTTAGAAAATCCGGCCAATCGCATCTTCGCTGGCTGCGATTAACATCGGCTTCACAGAACGTGAAATATAAGCCAGCGCATACGACCCATCTGATGATATTATTATTGTGATGGCTGGATAAATACCGACCTCTGCGTTATCCTGCAGACAGTCGCTTGATAGGAGCCAGAATTGGCCATCGAAAACGAAATACTCATTACGCTTGCCGCCGAGATCGTCGAGGCGCATGTCAGCAACAACAGCGTCGCGGTAGGCGAGGTCAGCACGCTGATCGAAAAGGTCTACGGCGCCCTGGAAAAGCTCGGTGCGCCGACCGAGGTGGTGGAAGAAAAGCCCAAGGGTGCCGTCTCCATCCGCGCCTCGATCAAACCCGAGCATCTCGTCAGCATGATCGACGGCAAGCCCTACAAGATGCTCAAGCGGCATCTGACCTTGCACGGCTACACGCCCGAGAGCTACCGCGAAGCGTTCGGCTTGCCCAGCGACTATCCGATGATCGCTGCCAGCCATTCGGAAAAGCGCCGGGAGATCGCCAAGACCCTTGGTCTCGGCCGTAAGCGCAAAGCCCCCGTCGAGCCCGTCGTCGCCGCCAAGCCTGCCCGCAAGCCGCGCGCCAAGAAAATCGTGGCCGAACTCGCCGAGGGCTAACGACAGGAACGACGGGCTTCTCGGAGAACCCCGTCGTTGGCTGGAGGATCGGAATTTGGCATCGTTCTCATCGCAGCTGTTTTTGGAAGGCGCGAGCGATGCCAGAGCATGACGAGGAGCACTATGAAGGCGGCGAAGCCTGGGCGGACATTCTGGCGCGCCGTTCGCCCGAAGGTCGCGCGGTCGTCGAGCAGCTAAACCGCGCCGAGGAAGCAGCGCTTGCTATCCAGCAGCGCATCGTGCTTGCAATCACTGAGAAGCGCGACGTCACCGAAGATTTTTGCGCGTTTGAAACGGCGCTCGCCGAGGTGCTTCGGATGCGATCCAAGGTCTATCGCATGGCAAGGCAGTGATGCAGCATACTCGGCGAGGTTCCCGCTTCCGGCATCTGTTGCTGCGAGCCAGCCGGCACTCCGGGGCTGCAGCCGCGACCCGAACGGTGACAAGTGGGACATGTACGAACATGACGTAATCGCGGGAGCGCCGGCCATGGGCAACGGGCTCGAGATTACTGGAAGGTTGGTT
>NZ_ALVC01000078.1:0-14566 GCF_000293195.2 Sphingomonas sp. LH128 | reverse complement strand
GCCGAACTCGGCAAGGGCGCGGGCGAGGAAGAATAGACCATGATAGCCAACCTTATGGCGCTCTCCGTCCGCGCCCGCTGGACGGTCCTTGCCTTGTTCCTCGTCATCGCCGGGCTCGGCGTGTGGCAGCTCTCCAAGCTGCCGATTGACGCGGTGCCCGACATCACCACGAAGCAGGTTCAGATCAACACGGTCGACCCGCGGCTCTCGCCGGTCGAGATCGAGAAACTCGTAACCTACCCGGTTGAAATCGCGCTCGCCGGCATTCCCGGACTCGAGACGACGCGCTCGATCTCGCGAAACGGCTTCAGCCAGGTGAGTGCGATCTTCACCGACGATACCGACCTCTATTTCGCGCGTCAGCAGGTCGGTGAACGGCTGCGCCAGGCGACAGAAAACCTGCCGGACGGCGTGCAGCCGCAGGTCGGACCGGTGTCGACCGGACTTGGCGAGATTGTCATGTACACGGTTGGCTATGCCAACCCGGACGGCAAGGGCGCAAAAAAAGTCGCCGGCCAACCCGGCTGGCAGCCTGATGGCAGCTATCTGACACCCGAGGGCGAGCGGCTAACTGATGCAGTGGCCAAAGCAAGCTACCTGCGCACCGTTCAGGATTGGATTATCGGCCCTCAACTTCGATCGGTTAAAGGCATTGCCGGGGTCGATTCGATTGGCGGTTATGCCAAGACCTTCGTGGTCGAGCCGGATCCGACGAAGCTCGCCAGTTTCGGTGTCTCGTACAGCGAGCTTGGCCAGGCTCTCGAAAACGCCAATCTCGCGGTCGGCGCGAATTACTATAATCGCGGGGGCGAAGCCTATCTCGTGCGCGTCGACTCACGCGTGCGGACTGTTGATGAAATCCGCAATGCTGTCGCGGCGACGCGAGGCGGAACGCCAATTACCATCGGCCAGATCGCGAACGTTCGCGTTGGTGGCGATTTGCGGACGGGTGCCGGAAGCATGAACGGCCGGGAGGCGGTCATCGGCACTGTGCTGATGTTGATCGGCCAGAACAGCCGCGTCGTGGCTGAATCGGCGACTGCCAAGCTCGACCAGGTAGCAAAGACGCTGCCACCGGGTATCGAGGTGAAGGTGGTGCTGAACCGCGCCGCGTTGGTCGGGGCCACGGTGGCGACGGTTCAGCGCAACCTGACGGAAGGCGCAATCCTCGTTGCAGCATCGTTGTTTCTGCTGCTCGGCAACTGGCGCGCGGCGGTGATCGCGACGCTAGTGATTCCGTTCTCGTTTCTGATGATGGCGATGGGGATGAACGCCTTCAAAGTCCCTGGCAACCTGATGAGCCTCGGCGCGCTCGACTTCGGTCTGATTGTCGACGGCGCGGTCATCATCATCGAAAACTGCCTCGCCAGATTGGCGCATCGACAGGAACATGAAGGCCGACTGCTCTCCCTGCGCGAACGGCTCGAGGAGACGATGCGGGCCGCGCAGGAGATGATTAAGCCGACCGTCTTCGGTCAGGCGATCATCCTGCTCGCCTTCGCGCCACTGCTCACCTTCACCGGCACCGAAGGCAAGACGTTCTCGCCGATGGCGATTACGATCATGCTCGCTCTGGTGGCGGCATTCGTCCTGGCGATTACGCTGGTGCCGGCGCTGGTGGCGATCATGATACGTGGCAAAGTCGCGGAAAAGGACGTTTGGCTGATCCGGAAGTCCAAGGACCGCTACCTGCCGTTGCTGGACAAAGCGATCGCGCGCCCGTGGCCGTTCATCCTCGGCGGGCTTGCCTTTTTCCTGGCGGCAATTCCCGCATTTGGCCTGCTGGGCTCCGAGTTTATTCCCCAGCTCGACGAGAAAAATCTCGCCTTCGCATCAACGCGCGTGCCCTCGGTCAGCCTCGATCAGTCGCTGGCGATGGAACGCAAGGTCGAGGAGGCGGTGATAAAGGTTCCGGAAGTCGCCTTGATGTTTTCCAAGACCGGCACAGCGGAAGTGGCCAGCGACCCAATGCCGCCGAACGTATCCGACGGCTTTGTGATTCTGAAGGAAAAGGAAGAGTGGGCCGCCGGCACAAGCAAAGCTGACGTGGTCGCGAAGATTGAGAAAGCGACCGGAGGGCTGCTCGGGAATCTTTACGAGGTCAGCCAGCCTATCCAGCTTCGCTTCAACGAATTGATCGCCGGTGTCCGCGGCGATGTCGCGATCAAGCTCTACGGTGACGATCTCGACAAGATGGCGCTGACCGCCAACGAAATGGTGCGGGTGCTTCAGACCATACCCGGTGCGGCCAGCGTCAAGGCCGAGCAGGTTGGTGGTGCGCCAGCGCTGGATGTAAGGCTCGACCGCGCCGCCATAGCGCGGCTAGGTCTTACAGTGCGCGACGTTGCGGACACGGTTGCGGCAGGGCTCGGCGGCCGTGAGTCGGGGCTCGTGTACGAGGGCGATCGGCGGTTCGATGTCACCGTGCGCGTACCTGAAGCGACGCGCGCAAACCTTGACGACATCCGGACGCTGCCGGTGCTGCTGCCAGAAGTCGAGGGACGGCCGCGTGCCCAGGTGCCGCTTGCGCAAGTGGCGCAAATCCGGCTGACGGAAGGCCTGAATCAGATCAGCCGGGAAAACGGCAAGCGTCGTGTGGTCGTCCAGGTCAATCTCGGTGGCCGCGATGCGGGTTCATTCGTCCAGGAAGCGCAAGCGAAGATCGCACAGGTCAAGTTGCCTGCCGGGTACTACCTCGAATGGGGCGGTCAGTTCGAGAACTTGGCCGCGGCATCGAAGCGCCTGTCGATCGTCGTGCCGCTGTGCTTCCTGGTCATATTCGGGTTGCTATACATGGCGCTCGGCGGGTTCGGCAGAGCAGCGTCAGTGTTTTTGGCGGTGCCGCTGGGGCTGGCGGGCGGTGTGTTCACGTTGCTGCTGACCGGCATCAACTTTTCGGTGTCGGCGGCGGTCGGGTTCATCTGCCTTGCCGGCGTGGCGGTGCTGAACGGTCTTGTAGTTATGTCCGCGATCCGGGAACGCATCGAAGCTGGGCTGCCGGTAGCGGAGGCAATCCGCCACGGTATGGCTGAGAAGATGCGGGCGGTCATCATGACCGGGTTCGTTCCAGCGATCGGCTTCGTGCCGATGGCGCTCGCCCACGGCACCGGCGCGGAGGTGCAGAAGCCGCTCGCCGTCACCGTGATCGGCGGTCTCGTCGCCGCCACCATCCTGACACTGCTGGTGCTGCCGGCGATCGCGAAAGTGATCCTCGGGCGGACCGATCGTCAAAATGAGCAAGAGGCGAACACGCCGCATGGCGAGGAACCCGCCCCGCTGAAAGGAGAAGCATGATGGGAGAACCGGTCCGGAAACTGCTGCGCATCTATACGGATGAAGCGGCCTATATCGGCGATCGCAAGGTCTTCGAATATGTGGCCTCGCTGGCGCGCGATCAAAAGATGGCGGGCCTGACGGTGCTTGAGGCGCTCATAGGCTTCGGGACATCGGCGCACGTCCACCGACGCCATGTGCTTGAGAGTGATCGGGCAGTGGTGATCGAAATCGTCGATTTCGAGGACGCTTTGCGCGCGTTCGTCGCCGGTCTGAGTGACGTGCCCGACATTGGTCTAATGACGCTCGAAGCCGTCGAGGTCATCGGCGGCAAGGCAAGCCAGGCCCTGGAAAGCCCGAGCCGATGAACTTCGGTCCGGCAAGCGCGGGGGTCGGCGGCGTGCGATCCCCTGAAGGCTCGCCATCTCCCCTCAATCGCCCGTTTGGTCGGGAAGGAGGCCGCTTTTGCGCGGCCTCCGGCTTGGCCGCGCCTTGGTCGGACAGGACAGGCTACCATGAAGGAAGAAACCACATTCGATTTCAATATGTCAGCGCTGCGGGTCTGGTCGTTGCTGTCCGATTTGAAAGGCTATGCGCGCTGGCACCCGATCTATCGCATCGCGGGCGAGGCGGAGCGGGGTGCCGAAATGGACATTACCTGGCTGCTCTTCAAAGGCGATCGCAAGATGACGACGCAGATGATCATCAACAGGCTAATAAAGCCCGAACTGATTGGATGGCAGATGGGCGTGCGGGGGTTTCTGACCTTCGACGAACGTTACGAGATCGAGCCAATCGCGAACGGCGTCTGCGTGCGCCATTCGGTCGAGTGTCGCGGCGTCATCGGCGGCCTGTTCGGCCGCATGATGCGCAAAGGTCTGCGCCGGACCATGCGGCAACAGGACGCGGCGTTTCTCAATCTTCTGCGGCGGCAATCGCGACTGCCAGGGCGGTCCAATCGCCACAGTCGGCGCCCTATCAAGCCACCGCCTCCTCGCGGCGCTGCGAACGACTGACCGGCCAACATCCCGAAGAAAGGTATCCATCATGGTAGATAGTCGTCCCTCCCAAGGGCTGCTGTGCCCGACGTGCCGCGTCGATCTCGTCATGAGCGAACGGCAGGGCATTGAAATCGACTATTGCCCGCAATGTCGCGGCGTCTGGCTCGATCGCGGCGAACTCGACAAGATCATCGAGCGCAGCGCCGGGGATGAAGGAGTACGGCCGTTGAGCGGCGCTCGTCTCGGAATATCCGACGATCGCGGCCATGGCGATCATGGCGGAAAGCACGGCTACGAGCGGGGCCATAAGGGCCGCCGCAAGGGCTTTCTGAGCGAATTGTTCGACTGACTGCTATGGATCGGCCGCCACACAACGAGTCCTTCGAGTGTCCGTGTGAGAACGGCCCGCGCCATGGGCGTGCCCCCTGTAGCGCCCATGGCGATAGATCGTGGAAAGACGGGGAAATAGCGGCTCGGCGCCTTCGGAGCGGCCCAGTTCGGGGGATCATCCTCGCGACCGGGCTTGCTCTGGCGCCGGGCCTGGTCGGCTGCTCGCCAGCCACCAACAAGAGCGAGGCCGAAGCGTCGCGTGATCGCGAGCTGCCCAACTTCATCGGCGAGCATTTCTACGCCTGTCCTGATGGGTCGCGCCTCGATGTCGACTTCCTCGGCGATGGCCTGACCCTAGACATAAAGACTCGACCGAACGCCGCTCCGGAACGGGTGACATCGCCGGCAAGCGGGCGGACCTATGTCGGCCGGAACCTCAATGTGTCGATCTCAGGCGGCGACCGGATCACGCTCAAGCGCCCCGGCGCGCCTGCCTTGGCCTGCAACAGGGTGCTGGCCTATCAGGATGCACCGGAAGGGGTAGCGAGCGGCCAGGCTGAAGGTTCGGCCGCATGATGACGATCTCGTCATGGGAGGAGTCGCTTTCCCATATCGTCAGTCTCGCGCTGGCCTATGCGTTGGCGCTTCCGGTTGGCTGGAACCGGGAGAAGGATGAACGCAGCGCCGGCATCCGGACCTTTCCGCTGGTCGCCATCGCCAGTTGCGGGTTCGTACTCGTAGGTATCGCCATTCTCGGACGCACGTCTCCTGCCCAAGCTCGCCTGCTTGAAGGATTGATTACCGGCGTCGGCTTCATTGGCGGCGGCGCCATATTGAAGCACGCCGGAAAAGCGTCCGGAACCGCGACCGCTGCGAGCCTCTGGGCGACGGGGGCACTGGGCGCCGCGGTCGGCTATGGTCTTTACGACATCGCTGTGATCCTCAGCCTGACCACCTTCCTGACGCTGCACTTCTCTCATCCACTGAAGCGCGCCTCCCAGGATCGCGCCGAGCCGGCTGATCGACAATGAGGCACAATCGTCCCTCCGAAACGCGCGCGACGCGGCGGGTGCCCAAGAGTGGCGGGCAATTCGGGCCGGTGTCGCCGCGCCCAAGCGACGACCGTCGTTCGCGTTTGGAGCGGTGGGCGTCTCTGCTCGAACGCGATCCGCACCGGCTTATCGCGCTGCTGCGTCCGTCATGGGCAGCGGGCGACGACATCGCCCCGATGGCGGCGAGCCCAAGTGCCGTCGATCTGGCCTGGGTCGATCCGGTGTTTCGCGTGACGGGTCTTGCGGGACGCTCTCGGGCCGACGTGAAAGCGTTTTTCCAGCTTTCGGATGCCGAGTTGGACCGGATCGCGGCGGGGTCCCGGCGCGTCCCGCTGCGGCCTGCCTGGCAGGTCGCGGCGCGCATCCGCAACGTCGCCGATCCGCGCCCTGAAAAACTGATCCTGATCGGCGTCATGGTCATGATCGTCAGTGTCGTCGGAGCTGCCCAATGGCTTGGATGAATAGGCTCTTCCCGGAAGCGGCTGTGACGCCGGTTTGGTTTGGGTTCGCCGGCATAGCCCTCGTGCTGGCGTCGTCGGGCTGTTCGGAACAGCCTCGCAAGGCGAAACCCACCGAACAGGAAATCCACGCCGGGGACAGCGGGGATGCCAGCGGCATCCCTGGTCGCCACCCCTATCGGTGCGACGACGATCGCCCGCTCCTCGTCGACTTCAAGAATGAGGGCCTGACGCTCGAGCTGCGCCGCGACGGGAACGCTGCGCCGGTTGTCCTGACCGCGCCTGCGGCCGGGCTTCAATATGTCGGCGACACGATGAGCGCGATGTTCTCGGGCAACGAACTCAAGATCGAGGAAGGGGACAAGCCCCCCGTCTTGTGCAGGAAGGATACGAGCTTGTGACCAATCCACCCGGCACAGAGGGGCGCTAACGATGGCGGCGCTCAAATTTTCCCTGATCCCGATGATCGCGATCATGATCGGCGCGCTGATCGCCGGATGGCGCACCCCCGGCGAGAAGCTGGTGGCGGCGATGCAGCATCTCGCGGCCGGCGTGGTGTTCGCCGCTGCTGCGACGGAGATCCTGCCGCTGGTGATGCACGGCGGTTCTCCGACCGCGACGCTGATCGGTGGGGCGCTGGGCGTCGCCGTAATGCTCGGGCTCAAGGCGGCGGAAAGCCGATGGGAAGGGCCGGTGGCACTTCTCGCCGCAATCGGACTCGATCTGGCGATAGACGGCTTGGTTCTCGGCCTCGCTTTCATTGCCGGCGAGAAGGCGGGCACGCTGCTGGCCGTCGCGCTGACCCTCGAAGTGCTGTTCCTGGCCCTGACCCTCACCAACGATCTGGCGGGCCGGTATCGCAAGGCGAAGGCGATCGGACTGACCTGCGCGCTGGCAGTGCTGGTGCCGATCGGCGCTCTGGTCGCGCAGCCGGTAGCGCTGCTGTCGCCGATATGGATCACCGGCTTCCTGAGCTTCGGCCTGATGGCGCTGCTTTATCTCGTTACCGAAGAGCTGCTGGTCGAGGCGCACGAGAAGCCGGACTCGCCGCTTATCAGCGCGATGTTCTTCGTCGGCTTCCTCATCCTCCTGCTGATCGAGGAAATCATGGCATGACGGCTTCACCAGACGCAAAGGTCTCAGCTGAGCGGCGCACACTCTGGATCGTGCTGCTGCTCAACGCGGCGATCGCCGCGGGCTTCTTCATGACGGGCCTGATCGGCGATTCCAGCGCACTCATCGCCAACGGCGTCGACAACCTGTCGGACACCGCGGTCTATGCGCTGAGCCTTATTGCGCTCAGCCACGGGCCGACGTGGAAGACGCGGGCCGCAACCGTGTCGGGCGTCATGCTGCTGATCTTCGCCGTCGGCATCCTGATCGACGTCGGCCGCCGCTATGTCCAGGGCAGCGATCCGATCGGCCCGACGATGATGGTGATGTCGGCCATCGCCGGCGTCGTGAACTATGTTTGCCTGCGCCTGCTCCAGAAGCTCAAGCAGCCCGATGTGAACCTGCGTGCCGCAACCACGTTCAGTTTCAACGACTTCATCTCCAACGGCGGCATCCTGATCGCGGGCGCGCTGGTGCTTTGGCTTGGGACGAATTGGCCCGATCTGCTGGTGGGCCTGGCTACTGCTCTTATCGCGATCAAGGGCGGCATCGAAATCCTGCGTGATGCGCAGGCAGAAACCAAGACCAACGCGGAGACGGCGTGATGACCGAAAAGCTCGAACTCGATATCCCCGTCCTGCTGCCGGAGGTTCCCGATGCGGCCGATGCTTGTGTCGGGCGTCTCGTCTCGACGCTGAGCGCCAAGCCCGGCGTCGAGCGCGCGCATGTCCTGCCTGCCGATGGCGAGACGCCGGCGAAGCTCTGCATTCATTTCGACGGGACGGCGCTTCCGCTGCCGCGTGTGCGCGAGATGGTGCGGGCGGCGGGCGCCGATATCAGCGGGCGATACGGCCATGCGACATGGCAAGTCGAGGGGATCGGGCACGAGCGCCGCGCCCGCACCGTCGGCGAGACTCTGTGCCAGGTGCCCGGCGTGCTGCAGGCGGACGCCAGCGCCTCGGGCAGCGTGCGGGTCGAATATGACAAGGAGCGCGTCGACGAGGCGACGATCGTCGCGGCGCTGGGCAAGCTCAAGGTCAAGCCGGGCAAGCGGACTGGCTCCGATCATGCCGGCGATCATGCTGGAGACGATCACGGCGCGGGCGACCATGCCGGGCACGATCACGGGCCTGGCGGTCATGCCGAAGGCGCAGAAAAGCACGGACCGGGCGATGGCCACGATCACGCCCACGCCAATTTCCTCGGCCCAAATACCGAGCTGATCTTCGCGCTCGCCTGCGGCGCGCTGCTAGCGATCGGCTTCGCGATCGAGAAGCTGGTTGCGGGCGCCGCCGACTGGCTGCCGACCGCCTTCTATGTCGGCGCCTATATGTTCGGCGGCTTCTTCACGCTGCGCGAGGCGATCGACAATCTAAAGCTCAAGAAATTCGAGATCGATACGCTGATGCTCGTCGCGGCCGCCGGCGCCGCGGCGCTCGGTGCCTGGGCAGAAGGCGCGCTGCTGCTGTTCCTGTTCAGCCTCGGCCATGCGCTTGAGCATTATGCGATGGGTCGCGCGAAGCGCGCGATCGAGGCGCTGGCCGAACTCGCGCCCGACAAGGCGACGGTGCGCCGTGACGGGCAGACGAGGGAGATTCCCGTCGAGGAGCTGGTGGTCGGCGACATCGTGGTCGTGCGCCCGAATGAACGCCTGCCCGCCGACGGCTTCGTCATCAAGGGGTCGAGCGCGATCAACCAGGCCCCCGTCACCGGCGAGAGCATTCCGGTCGACAAGGAGCCGGTCGCCGATGTCGAGGCGGCGCGCGCGAAGCCCGATGCGGTCGAGGCGACGTCGCGGGTGTTCGCCGGCACGATCAATGGCGGCGCGGCGATCGAGATCGAGGTGACGCGACGTTCCAACGAAAGCGCGCTCGCCAAGGTCGTGAAGATGGTGAGCGAAGCGGAGACGCAGAAGTCGCCGACGCAGCGCTTCACCGATCGGTTTGAGCGTGTCTTCGTGCCGGCGGTGCTGGCCCTGTCGTTCATCCTGCTGTTCGCGTGGGTCGTCGTCGACGAGCCGTTTCGCGACAGCTTCTATCGCGCGATGGCGGTGCTGGTTGCGGCCAGCCCCTGCGCGCTGGCGATCGCTACCCCCAGCGCGGTGCTGTCCGGCGTCGCGCGCGCGGCACGCGCCGGCGTGCTGGTTAAGGGTGGTGCCCCACTGGAAAACCTCGGCTCGCTCAAGGCGATTGCGTTCGACAAGACGGGGACGTTGACCGAAGGGCGGCCCCGCATCACCGATGTCGTGCCCGTCGATGGCGCGAGCGAAGAGGATTTGTTGGCGCTCGCTATCGCGGTCGAGGGATTGAGCGATCACCCGCTGGCGCAGGCGATCGTCAAGGATGGACGCGAGCGCTTGGGTGACCGCGAGCTGCCGACCGCGACCGATCTCAAGAGCCTGACTGGACGCGGCGTTACCGCGACCGTCGATGGCGAGACGGTGTGGATCGGCAAGGCCGAGATGTTCGGCAAGGAGGGTATCCCTACACTGAACGCGGCCGCGACCGACGCCATCGCAACACTGCGCGAGGGCGGGCGCACGACGATGGTAGTGCGCAAGGGCGACAAGGACATCGGCGCCATCGGGCTGATGGATACGCCACGCGAAGCGGCCAAGGTTGCGCTCAAGCGGCTCCGCGAGATGGGCATCACCCGGATGATCATGATCTCGGGCGACCATCAGAAGGTGGCCAACGCCATCGCCAAGGACGTTGGCCTCGACGAGGCTTGGGGAGACCTGATGCCGGAGGATAAGGTTGCCTCGATCAAGAAGCTCGCCGGCGAAGACAAGGTTGCGATGGTCGGGGATGGCGTCAACGATGCGCCGGCGATGGCGAGCGCTACGGTCGGCATCGCGATGGGCGCCGCCGGCTCAGACGTGGCGCTGGAGACGGCGGACGTCGCGCTGATGGCCGACGATCTCGCACACCTGCCGTTCGCGGTTGGCCTAAGCCGCCACACCCGCGGCATCATCCGGCAGAATGTGTTCGTCAGCCTCGGCGTCGTCGCGTTCCTCGTGCCTGCGACGATCTTGGGGCTGGGCATCGGCCCGGCGGTCGCGATGCACGAAGGCTCGACGCTGCTGGTCGTGTTCAATGCGCTGCGACTGCTCGCCTATCGCGATCCAGCGGAAAAGGAAGTTTAGGCGAGCTGTTTGTTCGTCGGCGATTGGTACGGGTCGATCGCCATACTGCTCAATAGCCAGTCCGCCGCATCCTGCGCTTGGCGCGCGGCGGTGAAGATGCACCGCTTGTCATTGCGAAGGGCAGACAGTAATCACGAGCAGGCGATAATGTGAAGGAACGCTGCCGCAGCGCGGTTTCTCACCGGTTCGTGACGAGCGTCCTTCGCATTATTTCAGAGCGCGTCGAGCCAGGCGAGCACACTGGCGTCTTTCTTCCAGGGTGCTGCTTTGGCCAACGACGTCGGCGTTCCGACCTGTTCGAGTGCCCGTCGCTTGGCTTTCAGGTCGGCTTGGGCATAGTGATTGGTGGTGTCGAGGCTTACATGACCGAGCCAGCTGCGGATAACGGTGATGTCGACGCCCGCGGATACTAGATGGACCGCGGTGGCGTGGCGGAAGCTGTGCGGGGTAACCGTCTTCGACCGGAGCGAGGGCGTTGTTTTCGCCGCGGCCTCCACGTAGGCAGCGAGCTTGTATCGGACCCCGGACGCGCCGAGCGGATCGCCATAGCGGTTGACGAAGAGGCGCTCATGATCGGCTCGGGGTTGCCGCCCCAGAAGCCCTTTGAGCAGCATGATCGTCTCAGGCCAGAGTGGGCATATTCGCTCTTTCCTGCCCTTGCCGAACAACTTCACGCAGCTTGGCGCCTCGAACCGGATAGCAGCTGGACACAGGTCAAGCGCTTCCTGGATCCTCGCGCCGCTATTGTAGAGGAACGATAACAACGCGTGATCCCGGGCACCTTCCAATGTCGATCGATTGGGCTGAGCGAGAATCGCCTCCACCTCCGCCGGCTCAAGATAACAAGGGGCCGGCACCGATCCGCGCTTTACCGGCGTGCTGAGGATCGCGGTGCATTGCACGATTGCCCCTGGCTCCTTGCTCGCCGCGAATGTAAAGAAGCTGCGGATTGCTGCGAGCCGGCAGTTTCGCGTACCGATCGTGCCATGCCGATCATGCTCGGCATGATGCAGGAACGCGATAACGTGAGCCGCGGTAAGATCGGCCAGTCTTAGCTGCACGACCTGACAGTTCTCACGCCCTGCGACGAACCGGAGGAACAGCCGCCAGGTGTCCCGATAGGAGCGCACCGTATGGACCGAGGCGTTTCGCTGATCGACCAACCACTCGTAGAAGAACGATCGTGGCAGTGCTGGGAACGGATCGGCTTTGGTCATGGCCGTCCCTCCTGCGTCAGAGTCAGGCATGGTGCTCCCAGGACGCGGAACCGCTCGCTGGCTTCTTGGAGCAGGTCCTGCGTGACCGTGATGTAGACCAGCGTCGAGTGGATATCGCGGTGGCACATGTAGGTCGCGAGGAACGGCAGCCGATCCTGGGGATTGATGCCGGCCCGGTACCATTCGAGGATTCGGTTGACGACCATTGAGTGGCGCAGATCGTGGAGACGGGGACCGATCTTTCCCCGCCGGGGCTTGAGGCCAGCTCGGCGAAGAAGGTCTACCAGCAGCCAAGCGACAGCCGTGGGCGTATACCGGTGGCTGCCTTGCGCGTGCCAGAAGAGCCCAGATTCCGGATCCTGCGAGCCGCCGGCACGCCGCCGCGCATCGATATAGGCGACGAGCTCGGCCATGACGCTTTCGGACAACGGCAGGATTCGGGTTTTGAAGAACTTGGTCTCCCGGATCGTGATCGTGCATGCGCCAAGCTCGACGTCACCCAGATTGAGACGTGCGATCTCGCTGCGCCGCAGACCAGCGCAGTAGGCAAGCAGCAGCATCGTATAGATGGTGAGCGGCCTGAGCGGCGCGCGTGGCGACGGATAGGATCGGGCCAGATTGAGCATGCGCCGAACGTCGGCAGGACTATAGATGTGCGGACGACGCCAGTGCCTGGCTACCTCCTGCAGGGGCTTCGGGTTGGGCCGACGGGTTTTGAGAGCCGGGTCTTTGTGACGCAACGCCTTCGCCAGTATGCCTTCCAGGCGCTCGCACTCGGCAGCGTGGTTGTGGGTCGATCGCACTGCGCGCCAGCTCTCGAGCATCACCTCCATCGGCTGCGAGACCAGATCGGGATGAGCTTGGAGGTGCCGGTCGAACCGCAAGCACCAGGTCGTCTGCGTGGTATAGCGATATCCTCGGTTCCGCATCAGCGCGATATGATCGCGCATCATGGCGCCGAGGAAGCTGCCGAATGGCTTGGGCCGACGAAGCGCCGCCAGCGCGGCATCCGGGTCAGTAGTCGCAAGGGCACGCCAGATCGAGCAGCGCGTCCTGATCTGATAATCGGTACGCAGAATGTCGATAGGATTGGCAGCGATGACCGCCTCTCCCGCCAAGTAGCTGAGGAAGCGGTCGACGACTCTGGCGTGATGTTCCGTCGTCGAGGGCGCCCAGTATCGTGTTCGCTCGCTGAGCCACGCCTCAAGGGTCGACTGATCGATGATGGTATGACGTTCCACCACCGTCTGGAAGCTATTCAGGATTTGGCGATAGACCGTACAGGCAAGCTCTGTCCGCATGCCGAGGTCTCGCACATAGTCCGCGATCACGCGGCGTTCGCTGTCGGGCCAAGCGATCATGACAGCACCTCCTGGCCAGGCACGTCGAGTGCGATTGCACGCAGATCTTCCGTTGCCAGCTTGAGGTAAGGGATCGTTGCTTCGGTTGATCGGTGCCCCAGCAGATCACCGATCATTTTTTGGGAGACCGCCCCACGCAGCAACTCGACAGCTCGCGCGTGTCGGAAGATGTGAGGTCCGCATTTGCCCGCCGGATAGACGCCCGCAGCCCACATTCGGCGCAGGATTTCCGAATGGATGTTGCGCAGCGGGCGATATGGCGCACGGACCCGGATAAATATCTCGCGCAGCGTGACGCGCGGCCTCCCATGTCGAAGATAATCAACCAAGGCTTCGCCGACGCTCGGCATCAGCGGCAGCGCCGAGCACGCGCCAGTTTTCGTGTGCTGTATGCGGAGGATCTCACCCCGCCAGTCGATATCGTCCAATTTGAGGCGCCTGATCTCGCCGGATCGCAGGCCGTATGTCGCCAGCAATTCGAGCATGGCGTAGTCGCGCAGGCCCATTGGCGAGCGATCTGCCTTGGTAGTTTCCAGCACGGCCGCGATTTGCTCGCGCTCCAGGATGGAAGGCACGCTCTCATAAGCATAGAGCAAGGGCCCAACGACGTGGGGGGCAAGATCGATGGGAACGTGGCCCATGCGGTGCAGATAGCGCAGCATTGATCGCAGGCGCTCAGCCACGTCCTTCATCGACCGCCGCGGCAAGCCAGGCGCCCGCCCGTCCATATAGCGATCGATATCGGCGACACTGAGGTGAACTAGGCCTCCGGCACTGCGTCGATCCAGCTGCCACTCGAGGAAGTGCCAACCTTCCCACAACAGCGCACTGATACTCGGCTCTGCCAGACCCTTTTCTTCACGAAGCCACATCTCGTAGCCGCAACAGATCGCTTCCCGTAAGACCGCTTCGGGACCGACAATCTGCGGCGCTGGCGGCCATTTTCCTAGCGTCAGGCGCAGCAACGCGTGGATACCGGAACGCGGGATCGACTGCCACGTAGGTCCCAGTTTCCTGTGGCGCCGCTGTTCGCGAGCTGTCCGCGCTTCGGCGAGATATTGAGCCACCAGGTCCGGCGTCACCGACGTTAAAGCGGTCTGCCGCGACGTTAGATAATCCAGGAATTGGCCTGCATAGGCACAGTAATTACCGATGCCGACCGGCGAATATTTCAGAGCGGTCAGTTCATCCCTGAGATTGGCGATAAGCTCCGCATTCAACATCCTTGCCTCCTCTGCTCTTCAAAGCGAGGTCAGAGGCTCACAGGATATTATGCGCAGCAACGCCTAGATTGAACCGGCGCTTTCCGTTGCGTTTCGAGCGCCACAGCCGCGTTCCTTCACATTATCGCCTACTCGTGATTACTTGAATTATGCCGAGCTCGGCATAACTCGAGCCAGCTTGCCAGATAGGCCGCATGATCCTCGCGGTCGTGGAGTTTGATGCCGATCGCGCCGCTGACGAACACGGCCCCCAGCTCGGCCACCAGTTCTTCGCGCGCATAGTCTTCGCGCTTTGTGGAAATGAGGGTAGGACGGGCAAGCCGATCCACATGGCCGCTGGCGTGACAAAGTTCGTGCGCAAGGGTCGAATAATAGTCATCGCTGGTATGGAAG